>JAOAPP010000152.1 GCA_025462985.1 Bryobacterales bacterium
TGGCGCCGTATCGTAAGAAACGAACAGTTGATCGGGCGAAAGCTGCTGCAGGCTGGATTGATCTGTCTGCTCTCCGATGTGAAGCTCCGCCTGGGGTCCCACATCCTGGGCGCACGCCAGCCGAAGCTGGCTCGTAGGATCGATATTCTTAACGTCGAGAACCGCCGAAAGCGTATCGCCGGCCGGAATCTCCCCCGGGTTGAGGGCAACCGCAGGTCCCGCCGGCAACGACAGCTTGGAACTAGCGATCAGCGGCAGCGGTCCGGTGATTTTGAGGGCGCCCTCGAATTTCATCGGCTCGTGATGGTCGCGCAGATAAGCCGTCACGCTATGCGGCGCGCCGGGTTTGAGATCATCCTTCAGTTGAATTGTGAGACTTCGCTGGCTCCCATCCGTGGTAGCCGGATCGAGTTGGATGGTTCCGGCGGGAGTCTCGAGTTTTGTGAGCAAGTCGAGGCGCTCTCCCTTCAGAACATAATGCTGCGCCGTCGCCCCCTGATTCGCCAGGATCGGAAAGTTGTTGATCTTGGGCGGGTTCGGAAGCAAGTGCACGGGCACGGGTTGGCTCTTGCCGTCGGCTTGGGAGATTAGCAGCTGGTACTCGCCCGGATCGAGTTCAGCCGTGTTGATCTGCAGGTCGACATGGTCCTGCGGCCCCTCCCGAAGTCCCTTCGGAAGCAGAAAGGGAACCGGCTGGGGGACCGCGAATTCGTCAGCGGTCTTCCTGATCTCGACTTTGTTGATAAACTCGAAATCCCCTTGCTGGAGCGTGACTACGGTCTTGTCCCCTTTGGCGAGCAGGCGGTCCTGTGAGGACGGTTCCAGTCGGGAACTGCTGAAGTCGCTCAGCGGCCGAACGTGTATATCGCCCTTCACCTCAAACCGGCTCCAATCCCAGAATCCCGTGAGACGGTAACCCCCCGGAGCCAGAGAAGCTTTGCTGACGTCGATTTCGAGCGCCTTCTGGTTAGCCAGTTTCAGCACGTTCACTGGCGCTTTCTGGCCTTTGTCGTTCTCCAGAGTCCACGAACGCGCGCGATCGAGATACTTCCAGGCGACCGGAAGAACATCGACCGGCACCGGCGTTTTTTGTCCGATCGGGATGTTATTGGCACGCTGGATCGTAAGCGCTGGAGCGGGGGAGTTGGGTATGCGGTTGGCCCAGATATACGCAATGCGTGTATGCGGCGGAGGGGGCGTGCGTTGTCCGCAAAGGTTCAGCCCGTCCTGAATTGGCTGCGCAAACGACGAGCGAAATTGAGTGCCGGGAAAGGCGATGGCCCGCAAATCGAGTAGCATGGCCGTTCCGCCGGCGGCCAACCCAATCGGGCTGCCGAAGAAGAGGCTGGCGGCGGCAGTGGTGAGGCTGGCGGTTTGCCCGATACGGGAGCCGGTCGCCGCCGTCAAGGGGTCGTACGTCGCCAGTTGCGGGTTCATGGTCGTGAACAGGGTCTGCGCCTGAACGGCGGGAGGAGCTGTCTTATCGATCCCTACTGCCACGCCGTACTGCGAAGCAAAGCCCGTCAGAGCCGCATTCATGCTGGCTGAAGAACTATTCGTGTTGGAGAGCGCCTGGATTAGCGCCTCCGTCTCGGCAGTTTTCTCGGCGTAATCGGCCAGCTGAGCTATCAGCAGATCGTCCTGTGAAAGGAAGCCTTTGACCTTCTTGCGGCTGAGCCCATCTGGACCATAAATGAACGCTGCCAGCGAGACTGTCTGGTCCACCTTCCATTCCTGTGGTTTGTCGGCCGGTTTGGGATCGGTGACAATCAGTGCGTCACGTCCTGGGTCCCGCTTCCGGGGAACGAGCACCAGCGACACCTCGCCCGGGCGCTTTTCGTGGTGGTGCAGCATGGGCGAATAAAGGACCACGTCGCCCTCTGTCAGATGATTGATGGTCCGGAATGGAAGCGGTGTCTGATCACCCTGCGGCGGCCGCACTCGAAGGTCGACCGCTCCGATGGGACCGCCGGCTGGACAAACGGCGGGTGGCGGCGTCTCGGGCTGAGCAGCCGCATCGGCACTTGAATTGTCAGGGGAAGAGGTGCTTTGCGCTTGGGCTAGTAGACACACCACCAGCACAAGACTCGCGGCGCGCGGAACCATTGTGATTCTTTTACGATAACGCGTTATGCGCGAGCGGGGAAGGGTTCGAAAGCGACTAGCTATCCGAAGAGGCCGAAGTGCGTCCTTCGAAGGTTAATCCGCGAAGAGAAAGCTGCGTTTGGGCCAGAGCGCGCGCCCCGTGGGATGCCCCCAGCTTCTCCAGCATCGAAAGGAACCAGTTAACAGTCTCGGCTTTTATGGTGTTCACGGTTATGAGATGGCGCTTCCTTAGTACAGGTTGCCTATCGTCAAAGAAAGCTGTAATATCTAAAAATGCCAGATCTCCCCGGAGGTGGCGGACTACGCCGTCCTAAATATCAGGAAGTAATCGATGCCCTCAGCAACGACATAGCCTCCGGGCGCTACGGGCCGGGCCAGAAGTTGCCGAGTGAAGCGGCTCTGGTGAAAAAGTTCCAGACCTCCCGGATCACGGTCGGCCGTGCCTTTCGGGAGCTGCAGCAAAAGGGCCTGATCGAACGCATTGCGGGCTCTGGAAGCTATGTTCGCGGAGAGTTGGGCCGCGGCCTGCTCTTCGGGCTGCTGATTCCCGACCTTGGCGAAACGGAAATTTTCGATCCAATCTGCCATGGGATCGCCAATTCGCCCGAAGCTGGCGACCACGCTCTGTTATGGGGCCACACGGATCCCCGAGTGACCAGTAAAGGAGAGCAATGCTGGCGTCTATGCCAGCAGTTCATCTCCAGAAAGGTGTCCGGTGTCTTCTTCGCGCCCCTGGAGTTTGAAGGCGAAGCGGCCAAAGTGAACCGTCGTATACTCAATGCCTTCAAAGAAGCCAACGTGCCGGTGGTGCTGCTGGATCGGCGGCCGACAGCGACTCCGGAACGCATGAGAGCCGATCTGGTGGGATTGAACAATCGTCAGGCTGGCTTCATTGCCGCTGAACACTTGGTGCAGCTTGGATGCAAACGGATCGGCTTCATCGCCTACCAGGCTGCGGAATCGACAGTCGAAGGACGAATGGCGGGCTATCGGGAAGCTTTACAGAAATATGGATTGCGAGACACGGCGGAGCCGGCCATGCAGGTGGGAAGTGACGACCGCGTGAAGCTCTCCCGAACGCAGGAACTGGAGGCCTTTGTCTGCGTCAACGACCACGTGGCGGGTCTGCTCATGCACGCGTTTCTCTCGCGCGGAGTCCGCATCCCGGAAGACATCCGGCTGGTGGGAATCGATGATGTTCGCTACGCCAGCCTTCTGCCGGTACCCTTATCGACAGTCCGGCAGCCTTGCCCGGCTATTGGTCAGGCCGCGATGCGGGCGATGTTGGATCGTTTGAGCCACCCGAAGGCTCCCAGCCGCGAAATTCTGTTCGACGGAGAGCTGGTGGTGCGTCAGTCTTGCGGGAGCTTCTTATGAGGACCCCGATACCCGAAATGTCACTTGCCAATTTGTCACTTTCTCCGTGTAGTCCTAGTCGAATGAGCGTGAAGAACTTGTGCCGCAAGATGCTGTGTCTCCCGGTTGCCCTCGCGCTGCTGCCTCTTGCTGGATGCGTGGGATCGGGACAGGGGGAAGACCAAAAGCGTGCAGACGCGAACTCCGCGGCGGGAAAGGTCGGAAAAGCCGCTCATGCCGCCGCAGTGCAGAGCGGAAAGGCGGCGAGCGCAGTGGGTAAAGATCTCAGCAAAATGGCGCGCCAAGCGCATGCCGGCTGGCAGGACGCGGCACAGCAGGAGAAGGCAAAGAAGCGTTGACCGCCACTTACGCCTTCCCCACAGTAAGGTTTCCTAAGTCGAAATTAAGTCCCCCGTGTCAGACAATGGGGAGGGCAAGTCGCCGGAACGCGATTGGGTCGCCAATACATTCCAGAATTCACCACGAGGAGAGAGAAATCAATTGCCAACCACGGAAACGCAAACGTCTTTAGAAGAACTGTGCATCAATACCATCCGGTTCCTCTCTGCCGATGCTGTGCAGCAAGCCAATTCGGGCCATCCCGGCATGCCGATGGGCGCCGCTGCCATGGCTTACACGCTTTGGACCAAGTTTCTGAAATTCAACCCGAAGGATCCGCAATGGATTGACCGGGACCGTTTCGTGCTCTCGGCTGGGCACGGCTCGATGTTGTTGTACAGCCTGCTGTATCTGACCGGCTACGATCTGCCACTGGAAGAATTAAAGCGCTTTCGCCAGTGGGGAAGCAAGACGCCCGGCCATCCCGAACGCGGCCACACGCCCGGAGTGGAAGTCGCAACCGGGCCATTGGGCCAGGGGTTTGGCAATGCGGTGGGAATGGCGATCGCGGAAGCGTGGCTGGGCGCCCGATACAACCGGCCAAGCCATGAGATCATCAACCACCACACGTACGGAATCTGTGGCGATGGCGATTTGATGGAAGGCGTGAGCCAGGAAGCCGCCTCGCTCGCCGGCCACTTGCGGCTTGGCAAGCTAATATTCCTGTACGATCACAACCATATCTCCCTCGCTGGATCCACCAGCCTCAGCTTCACCGAAGATGTGGGTAAGCGATTCGAGGCATACGGCTGGCACATCCACCACGTCAACGAAGGCAACGACTTGGAGGAGATCGAGAAGGCGATCGAAGAAGCGCGAGCTGAAATCAACAAACCGTCCCTTGTTCTGGTCCGGACCCATATCGGATACGGCAGCCCGAAGAAGGCCGACACCTTTGAAGCGCACGGCAACCCGCTGGGTGAAGAGGAATTGCAGGCGTCGAAGAAGGCTCTCGGCTGGGCGTCGATGGACAAGTTCTATCTGCCGGAAGACTCCGTCAAGTTCTTCCGCGAAGTGGGCGCGAAGGGGGGCCGGACACAGCAGGAATGGCAGAAGCGGTTCGATGCTTACAAAAAGAACTTCTCGAAGGAGGCAGCCGAGTTCGAACAACTGTTAAGCGGGAAATTGCCGGAGAACTGGGGAGCCGATCTTCCGAAGTGGAAGCCGGACGACAAGCCGATCGCCACTCGCGCAGCCGGCGGACAAGTGTTGAATGCACTCGCAAAGCACATTCCGAACCTGGTCGGTGGGTCTGCCGATCTCAATCCTTCCACGAATACCGCTCTGAAAGGTCTGGGCGATTTCCAGCCGCCGGAGTTTGGCGGGCCGGGCACGCAGGGCGCGGTGGGCGGCGCCTGGGGATATGCCGGAAACAACGTGGCATTCGGAGTTCGCGAACATGCCATGGGCGCGGCTGTAAATGGTATGGCGGCGCATGGCGGCATCCTACCCTTCAGTGCCACGTTCCTTGTCTTCTCGGATTACATGAAACCGTCGGTACGTCTGGGAGCCTTGAGCAAGCTCAAGGTGTTTTACATCTTCACCCATGACAGCGTGGCAGTTGGCGAAGACGGGCCGACCCACGAGCCCGTTGAGCAGCTTGCCGGTCTCCGTGCTATTCCCGGTCTTACAGTATTCCGTCCCGGCGACGCAAATGAGACGGCGGAAGCCTACGTCGTTGCTGCCCAGCACGACGGCCCCACCTTGTTCGCTCTTACACGCCAGAATATTCCGCATCTCGACCGCAGGACAGCCAAGGGCGATGTCTCAAAGGGTGGCTATATCCTGTCAGAGCCCGAAGACGGCAGCCCGGAGGTGATCCTCATCGGCACCGGTTCTGAAGTCCATCTCTGCATGAAGGCTCAGGAGAAGCTGAAAGGCTACGGCGTGAAAGCGCGCGTGGTCAGCCTGCCGAGCTGGAACATCTTCGATAGCCAGGATGAGGCCTATCGCGAAAGCGTGCTTCCCAAGGCTCTGAAGAAGCGTGTGACCGTGGAAGCGGCTTCGAGCTTCGGATGGCATAAGTGGGCTGGTGACGAGGGCACCATCATCGGTATTGATCACTACGGCGCCTCTGCGCCAGGGGGCGAGGTCATGCAGCATTTCGGCTTCACTGCCGAGCATGTAACGGCCGCTGCCCTGAAGCAACTTGGCAAGGATGCTGAAGCGGAGAAGGAGTTCGGCGGCGGTGACACGACCAACGTTGCTCCTACGGGGGCTTCAGAAGGTCACTCCTAAGCGCCGGTCGTTAGTGGGAGCGGGGACCGGACGAGGCTCTCCCCGCTCCAGGAGTTTCGATTGTCCTATCGATTTACCATCGCCGAGTCCGTGCCCGAGAACGTCCGCCGCATCGCCGCGGAACAGATCCAGTCTGCAATTTCCAATCTGAAAAAGAAAGATCCTAAGAAGCGGGACGAGAGAATCCACGAAGCGCGTAAGTCCATTAAGCGGCTTCGGGCTTTGCTCCGCCTTGTTCGTCCCGAGCTCGGACGCTCCTTCCGCCAGGAGAACACCACCCTGCGCGACATAGGCCGGACCCTTTCGGACCTGCGCGATTCCACCATTGTCCTTGAGACCTTTGATGCCCTGTCCGATGAGCCTTCTGACAAGAAGAAGCTCGACAGCGTTCGCAAAGGCCTGCAGCAGGAGAAGAAGGCTAGGGAAGAAAGTATCGAGGCTGACAAGTCGCTGCGCAGTGCGGCGCAAGCCCTCGCCTCAGTGGCAGGACGAGTGAAAGAATGGCCGTTGAACACCGATGGGTTCGACGCAATTGCAGAAGGTCTCAAAACGGAGTACCGGGGTGGACGAAAGACCATGCCCAAAGCACTGAAGAAAGATGACTCGCTGCTTTTCCACGAGTGGCGGAAACGGGCGAAGTGTCAGCTCTACCATATGCGCCTGCTTCAGGATCTCTTCACCGATTCCTTGCAGGAACAGGACCAGCAGTTGCATGCTCTGGAAACCGCTCTCGGCGACGATCACAACCTTCTGATTCTGAGAGAGCATCTCAAAGGGCACTCGCGCGCATTCGGCGGAAAGAAGAGTGTCAAAGAATGCATTCGCCTTGCGACGGTACGTGAGAACCAACTGCGAAGCCAGGCCCGAGAGTTGGGGGAGAAGATCTACGCCCAGAAGCCTAAGGCATTCGTGCAGACTCTGCGTGCGGAATGGGAACAGGCGCGTGAGTCGCACCTTCCCCCGCCTGGCCCCGACGGATCTACAAAGCGGAAACCCGTGCGCATTCCCCGGGGCGACAACGAGACTGCTGCCTAGCAGTCGCAGGTGGTCAAATCTTACCTACCCCGAAAATACTTCAGCCCTGCCGCCGCGGTTTTGGGTGATAGTCAAACGACGAAGTCGGTGTAACTCTCTGTTTGTACGGGGGTTACTCTCCGAGGCTAGCCTGGTGTCAGCCTGTGTTCGACAGTGGCAGTACATTTGCTCATTACCCAGCGGAGGAGATAACAAAATTATGCTCTGGTATGCCTGGGTGTTCTTGGTTATTGCTATTATCGCCGCCGTGCTTGGCTTTGGCGCCATCGCCGGCGCGGCTGCTGGGATCGCGAAGATTTGCTTTATTATTTTCCTGGTCCTGTTTGTGATCAGCTTCTTCGCTGGCCGCCGGTCAGTTCTTTGAAGTCCAAGACCGCAACGGAGAGCGACTAAGTAGATAAGGCAGATAATGGGCGCGGAGGATTCGAGCGATCGAGTCCTCCGCTTTTTTCATTCTGCGCCGATGAAGTTAGACCGAAGCTGGAGCCCTGTGCACATACTTGCCGTGCTCGGGCACAGCAATTCGGTCGAAGTCAGTGGCCAGCCGCTGTAACTGGCTGGGTACTTCCTCGCCGCACATAGGGAGCCCGTGACTCGGAGCCACCGTGAGCGGCTTGAGCGCCGCAAGTTCTTGGACTGACCGCCGGGCCGCGTCCCAGTCCGGCGTGTAGTAAGCGGGCGGGCCGTGTAGCTCAGGCTTCTGCTTGGCTACCGCCAGGAACGATTCCTGTTTCGTTGTACAGAAAGCGTCACCGGGAAGCAGCACCCGATCCTCTTCCCGGAAGAGCGAGATGTGTCCCGGCGCGTGGCCCGGTGTGTGCAGCCAGCGCCAGCTGCTCAGGGTCGGTACCCACCCGTCTGCTGGCAGCGGCTTCACCACTCCGGTAAGATCGGTCGACGTGCGGGGATAGATGGGAGACATCGCTGCCATCAGTCCTCCTCCGACGCCTGGATCGGGCGCGGGGTACTTCTGGTGGCCAGTCAGGAATGGCAGTTCCGCTTGATGTGCATACACCGGAACATTCCACTCGTGCGAAAGCTCCTTCACTGTTCCCACATGGTCAAAATGGCCGTGAGTAAGGATGATCGCCTGCGGCTTGGTTCCTTTGCCGAAATGGCTTTCGGCCCAGTGTTTGATTTTGCCGGCCGACAGAAACAGGCCGGTATCGATCAGTGTCCAGCCGCCGTTGGAGTTCGAGATCGCAAAGACATTCACAAACAGGATTCTGAGCCCTTTAACGCCTCTGGCTATGTCGTCCAGCGGTGCGATTTCGTAAAAGGGCAAAGGTATCGCGTCCATAGCTTCTCCTTGCTGACACTAAGTGTAGGTCAAATTCTTCAACCTAGACGCCGCCAGCGGAAAGAAAGCGTCACGCGGCTTTCGGATTATCGGATATTGCCGCTCCAACGAAGTCCGACCTGCCACATACGCGGCTGACCGATATTGGGAGTGGGCGTGAGTGCCACCAGAAACGTGCGGTCGAGCAGGTTGTTAACCGATGCCAGAGCCGAAAAGTTCTTCGGAAGGTGCTGCAGCACTGTTGCATTGAGCGCGGCGTACCCGGGAAGCAGGAACTGATTCAAGTCGTCGTCAAACTGCAGCCCAAATGTGCGAACGCCAAAAGAAAACAGTCTGGAACCGCTCGCATAAGAAAGCTGCCCGGTCCCCTGCTGCTTTGGGACCTGGGGGATGCGCTGTCCGCTGCCCAGCCTGGCATCCACGAACATGTAGCCTCCCTCCAGGGTCCACTGGCGCCATTTCTGGTTGAATTTCGCCTGGAACCCCTGGGAAAGAGCGCTCGGAAAGTTTTGCCGCTGGCGCAGGATTTGGTTCGGAGTGATTCTCAGGGTGGCGTTGTCGATCAGGTTGTTGAGGCCGTTGCGAAACAGACTGACCGAAATCTGGGTGTTTTCGTCCGTCCAGTCCACGCCTGTTTCTACGCCTACCAGCCCTTCTGGAACCAGATTGGCGTTAGCCAGGGTCTGTGCATTGCCGACCCGGAAAGGGCGGAACAACTCGTTCAGGGTAGGAGAGCGATAACTGCGGTAGGCCGAGGCGCGCAGGCGAAAGTGTCCTAATCCGGCAGATACGCCGCCATTCGGGCTTACGAATGTCTCGCCATTCAGGCCGGCGAACTGGTGGCGGATACCGGCGAAGAAACGAACCGGGCCGACCTGGAAATCACCCTCCGCGAAGAGGCCATGCTGGAGCAGCGTTCCACCGTTTGGCGTAGTGACCCTGGTAAAGAACGAGTAATCGTATGAAGTGCCATGTACGTCGTCGGTATCGGCGCCTACTATGGTGTTCCACTTCTTGCGATGATGCCGCCAGTAGGCGGCGCCCCCGACATCATACTCAGGAACCCGCTGCCTGGCGGTTAGCGATTCTGTGTTCCGTCCCACTCCGATGCTCGAATACGTGCTGTGAAACTGGCCTTGCGTATGAAAAGCAAGGAACGAGATCTGGTCGTCCGTCCAGGAATGCGTATAGTTTGCCCCAATCGTTCCGAGTCCGGTCGAGTTGTGCGTCAACAGCGTCCCATTCTGGCGTTTCTCCGCGAGCACATCGCCATGGATTGAAAGCCGGTCTGACGTGCCCAGATAATCGAGGTGAACATCGCCGGTGGCAAAGCGTACATTGGCTCGGTCGTCGACTGCGCCGCGTACGGGGAAAGCTGTGATGTAGTAGCCGTCCGTGAGAAAGTCGCGCGAGTGAAAGGACAAACCCCAGGGGCCCCATGTATCGGAGTATGCGGCGGAGGTGTCCAGCGTCCCCTTGTTTCCGCCGATGATATCCGCCGAAAGGTGGGAATGCTCGATCGTGGGAGAGAAAATCGAGATTGTGCCGCTCATGGCGCGATCACCGAAAACGCTGGTGGTTGCCCCTTCCAGCACTTCTATCCTGTCCAGGTAGTAAGGATCGAATCGGTCCCAATACACCCACCCGCCAAACGGATCGTTGATGGGAATTGAATCCCATAGGACCAGGGTTCGGCTGGCGCCCGTGGACCCGACTCCTCGCAATGAGACGCCCTGCGTCGTCGGATTCGCGGCAATGCTCGACGTCCGGCGAAACAGGCTGAAGCCCGGGATCTGGCGAAGCCGGTCATCCAACTGGATCCCGGGCACGACCCGAATCTGCTCCGTGTTCAGCACCGTCAGCGATGCCGGCGTCTCGCTTGTCAGCGAGCCATTTACGGTGACAGTGGTTTGTACGGGCGGAAGAGTCGGATCGCTGGACGCCTGCGTGGCAGGCGGAACCGGACTCGTTTGGGCTCCCGCCGTAAACGTACCGAGTATCGAGAAGCAGAGGAGGCGAGCCA
>JAOAPP010000173.1 GCA_025462985.1 Bryobacterales bacterium
TCTCGTCCCGGTCGATCAGCCGTCCCGCGCCCCGATTGAGCTGGTTCGCGACATCGAACAAATGCTCGGCGAGTTGGCCCGCCGTCATGCTCGCCAGCAGCACACGGCCGATGCGCAAGTGGATGTCGGCACGGTGCTCGTCGAGAATCAGTGAATACGCCGCCTGCTGAATCCGATCATGCAGGAATTTGTAGGCGTTATCGTGTTGGAACACGAGCCCGGCGTGTACCGCTTCCAGGAGAGCGGCGTCGATCGCCTCCTCCGTTTCCCGGAGAACCAGGGTCAGGGTGGCGATATCGACGACATTGCCAAGACACGCGAGCTGTTTGAGGGCTTCCTGTGTGGTGGTGGAGAACCGCCTCAGCTTTGCGGCCATGAGTTCCACCACGTTATCGGTGTAGTTCTTGGCGCGGATGCGATCGATGTTCCATTGCCAGGCGAGCACGACCGAGTCGAACGCGAGCAGCTTTTCATCGGCCAACGCCGTGAGGAACTGGTTGGCGAAAAACGGATTCCCACCGGTCTTCTCCTGCACGAGTTCCGCTAAAGGCCGCGCGCGGTCCGGCTCGCAACGCAAGGCGTCGGCGATGAGCCGGCCGGTATCATCGAGTCCGAGGGGTGCCAGCACAACCTGGTGTACCCTCGCGTCGGCGGCGCGGATCGACTCGAGAGTCCGCAGAAGCGGGTGCCCGGGGCCGACCTCGTTGTCCCTGTAGGCTCCGACCAGCATCAGGTGCCGAACATCCGGATCGGTGATCAGGTTCTCCAGCAATTCAAGAGTTGCCGCGTCCAGCCATTGCAAATCATCGAGGAACAACGCAAGCGGATGTTTCGGCCGGGCGAACACGCCGAGGAACCGCCGGAACACCAACTGGAAGCGGTTCTGTGCATCCCGCGGCGGCAGGTCTGGAACGGGTGGCTGTTTCCCGATGATGAACTCCACCTCCGGGATGAGGTTGACGATGAGCTGGCCATTCAGACCCAGCGCCTCCTGAAGAGCGTGCCGCCAATGGCTCACCTCCGCTTCGCTCTTCACGAGGATCTGACGGATGAGGGTCTGGAAAGCCTGTGCCAGCGTCGCGTACGGGATATCGCGCTTGTATTGGTCGAACTTGCCGGACGCGAAGAGGCCACGCGGCGGAACAAGCGCCTTGTGCAGCTCGTTCACCACTGAGGATTTGCCGACGCCAGAATAACCGGATACGAGCACGAGCTCGGGGGTGCCGTGAGCCACGACCCGATCGAACGCCCGTAAAAGGGTGTCAATCTCGCGGTCCCTTCCGTACAACTTCTCAGGAATCAGCAATCGCTCTGGTGCATCGTGGGTGCCTAGCGGGAACGGGTCGATGCGGCGATTCGCCTCCCATTCCGCCAGGCACCGCTGAAGATCGGCTTCCAGGCCGGAGGCAGTCTGATAGCGCTCCTCCGCATTCTTGGCGAGGAGTTTCATAGTGATCGTCGACAGCGGCTCAGGAATCCCGATGCGGTCACTAGGTGACGTCGGCTGGCGCGCGATCTGGCAGTGGACCCATTTCAACGCATGGGCGGCAGCAAACGGCAGCGTGCCCGTGAGCATTTGGTAGAAGGTGACGCCCAAAGAATAGAGATCGCTGCGGGCATCGATTGAACGGTTCATCCGGCCGGTCTGTTCGGGTGCCATGTAGGCGAGGGTGCCGGCAATGATTTCCGGCGGCGCCGGCGCCTGGCGCTCGCGCAGCAAACGGGACGCCATCCCGAATCCGGTGAGCCAGACGTTGCCCGCATCGTCGACGAGCACGTTTGCCGGTTTGATGTCCTTATGGATGAGACCACGGTGGTGAACTTGGCTGAGTGCTGTCGCCAAGCCGATGGCGACGCGCAAGAAGCGCGTCAGTTCGAGTGGTTGCCCCAGGCACCGATCAAGGACACAATCCAGGGGCTCACCTCCTGGGTCCTTGAGAACGAGCATCGTCCGCCCTTCGTGACGAGTCATTTCCAGAGGCCGGGCTGCCCATTCCGGATCAAGGTCGGTAGCGAGTGAGTATTCGTGCTCGAGTCGCCGGAGACTCGCGGGCGACGGCTGTTCTGCCGTGAGCGTCACCGCTAAGACGGAGAATCGGTTGCCCCGTTGCCAGCCGCGATAAAGCGTGAACTCCCCACCGTCCCGCAGGACTTCCAGTGCGTATCCAGAATGCTTAATCATAGCGGCATCTTGGTGCTACGGCTAAACGGCTCGTCACACTGCAGATCATAACCAACTCCAGAGCTTCAAATACGTCGCCGAAGGATCCCTCCACGCCACAGTGGACCTTGGACCGCGGCTGTCGTTCTCGGACCCATTTGCAGATAGCACTGCTCCGTTCGCACTGAATTCTGCACGATCAACCCATTCGCAAATGATTCTGGAACTGACCCGCGCCACGGCCGGTCGTGACGGCCACTCCGGCCACCGTTTTCGGACTTATCTCCAGCCAACGAGAGGCAGTTCGTTAGAGCTTCGCGGCGGCTCCCGAAATGTCCGAAATTGCTGTATCTATGTCGTGGCATTGAGCCGCAAAAGGATCTAATTTGGAGTTGTAAGCAAGTTCATTTAGGAGAAACTGCAATGCACTCCACGTCACTGGTTCAAACACCGTCACTTACTCTCTCATCTGGTATAACCATCCCCGACAGTAAAATGGCTCGCGAAGTCACCGAACTGGTTCGCGATACAGAGAACTCGTTGCTGTTCAACCATTCCAGCCGCGTCTACTACTTTTCCGCCGCAACCGGCAAACGGAAAGGTCTCACCTTCGATCCGGAACTGCTGTATGTGAGTGCCATGTTCCATGATATGGGTCTCACTCCGAAACACAGTAGCGCTACTGATCGTTTTGAGGTAGACGGGGCCAACACTGCTCGTGAGTTTCTTCGTCGGCACAAGATCTCTCAGGAAGACATCGACACAGTGTGGACTTCGATTGCCCTTCACACCACACCCGGTATCCCTCAGTACATGCATCCGGTGGTTGCGCTATTGACCAACGGTGTCGAGATGGATGTCCTCGGAATCGCCTACTCGGAATTCTCCAACGCTGATCGCGAAGCGATCGTCGCCGCGTATCCGCGCACCGGGCACTTTAAAGAAGACATCATCCAGGCTTTTTACGACGGCATCAAGCACAAGCCCGAGACGACATTCGGCAATGTGAAGGCAGATGTACTGGCGGACAAGGATCCAAAGTTCCAGCGCATGAACTTCTGTAGTGTGATCCGCGATTCGCAGTGGAAGGGTTAAGAAATCCCTCAGCGGGCGCTCAGTGGAACGCCCGCTGCATTCGGTTCAGCTTATCAAGGAGGACCGGTCACGCGCCCAGTAAGTCGAGATATTGACCTTTACATTGACCTTTGTGGCGTCCGGTGGTCACAACTGAGACGCCGCATGCCCAGCGCCGGCGAACTCATTTCGTTTTCTGCGAAACGCAGGAGTGCTGAACTCGTTGACTAGTTGGGTACGGCGCAGATTACGATGCGCATTGTCGCGGTTTGGAGATTGAACTGCAGTTTGGTGAGGGTACCGAATCCTCAAGCCGGTTTAGAGACGACGGTACATCCAAGAAGCAACTTTGCAATACAGAACTTCTGAAAGGGAGAATTCATAGTGTCAAAACCCGAACGTTTTACTAATGCAACCGGTGCTCCCGTACCGGACAACACAAATATTATGACAGCCGGTCGTCGTGGTCCGGCTCTGCTCCAGGACATCTGGCTGATCGAGAAGCTCGCGCACTTTGACCGCGAGGTCATTCCTGAGCGCAGGATGCACGCCAAAGGCTGGGGGGCGTATGGAACGTTCACGACGACTCACGACATTACCAAGTACACCAAGGCCGCGGTTTTCTCGAAAGTTGGAAAGCAAACGCCTATGTTCGTGCGCTTTTCGACCGTGGCTGGAGAACGTGGGGCAGCCGATGCGGAGCGCGATATCCGCGGGACTGCTCTGAAGTTCTACA
>JAOAPP010000174.1 GCA_025462985.1 Bryobacterales bacterium
CGGTGTGGCGAGTGATGAAAACGAAGTAAACGCTGTCCACCAGACGAATATCGCCGGCATGGTTGACGGGAATGTCGGAGCGCGTGCCACCGAGATATTCGGCGTGGCTTCCGTCGCCGTGCGCAGCGCTAGCGGTGAGGGCGCAGGTGAGGAGAAGCGCGGTAAGTGGGTGAGAGCGCATGAGAGTGTCCCTGTCGAGGAGTGCTCTCAGCGGGAGCTTTCTCTCAGACCCAGATGCGTTCGAGCGGGATTCCCTTTGTGCAAAGGTCGCAGGAGGCGGTGTCGGTGTAGTAGACGGCGTCCATTTGGGCCAGGAAAAAGAGCGGCAGGTTGTCGAAGCTGGCGCTGGTGGGGTTCGGCTGATAGACGGCCACGGCGAGGCCGACCACCTCGGCTCCGTAGGCTTCGACGATGGCGCGCAGCTCAGTGAGGCGTTCGCCTGAGCGCAGGATATCGTCTACGAGCAGCACCTTCTCGCCCTTGGCGGGCTGGATGAATTGCTTGAAGTGCATCGGTGTGGACTCGCTGTCCTTTTCGGCCCAGTAGACCTGATGGGCGTGCAGGGCTTCGCAGATGCCGAAGGCGATGGGGGTTCCGGTAGCTGGAGAGACGATTGAGAGCTCCTTGATCATGGCTCGGATTTCGGGGTCGGAGCGGAGTCGGCGACTTAAGCCCACGCTTAGCAGCTTGGCGTGCTGGTAGTAGCGGAAGGCTCGGGCAACCTGGACGTACTCGTCCGCGTGCATTCCGTTTGGGTATTCGAAGTGTCCGTGGCGCAGAGCTCCGGTTTCGCGGAGGAGAGCGATGACTTCCTGGTTAGTGGGGATTAGTTCCATGGTTATTCGGTGGTAACCGGGGACTGACCGCTCTGTCCACTGATGGAGGGTGTCTTCGGCTGGGGCAGGGCGGATCCTGGGACAGAGTGGTCAGTCCCCGGGTGGATCCGCAATTAGTGGGCTCCCTTGCCGGCCAGGACGTGGGGGATTGTTTTTAGCATGATGGTGCAGTCGAGCTTCAGCGACCAGTTTTCGATATAGGTGATGTCAGACTGCATCCAGGAGTTGAAGTCCAGGCGGTCGCGGCCCATCAGGACCCAGAGGCAAGTCAGGCCCGGGCGCATGCGGAGACGGCGTTTGTGCCAGGGGGCGTAGCGCTCCACCTCCGAGGGAATCGGGGGACGGGGGCCGACCAGGGACATGTCACCCCGCAAAATGTTGTAGAACTGCGGCCACTCGTCGATGGAGTATTTACGCAAGAAGCGGCCAATGGGGGTGACGCGCGGGTCGCGGGCCAGCTTGAACGCGATGTCTCGCTCACTGAGATGTTCAAGGTCGTCCTTGAGTTCGTCGGCGTTGGCGACCATGGAGCGGAACTTGTATAGCGTGAAGCGGCGACCGTTGAGGCCGCAACGGGTCTGGCTATAGATGATCGGGCCGGGCGAGGTGAGTTTGATCAGGGCGACGATGACGGCGATCACCGGTCCGGTTACTATGAGCGCAACGGAGGCGGCGAGGAGGTCGAAGAGGCGCTTGGTGAGCAGGCTCAGTTCATCGAAGGGCGCTGCGGAAAAGGTGAGGAGCGGAGCGTCGCCCACACGGTCGAGCGTGATCTCGCTATTCACGTGAGGGAAGAAGTCGATGGCGATGCGGGTGCGGACTCCTTCTTCGTCGCAGTGCAGGAAGACGGGTTCAAGTGCCGACAGCCGATTGCTTTCCACATCGAAGATGACTTCGTCAATCACTCGCTGGCGGAGCAGGGCGGGGATGCGGTCGTAGCATTCCTCTTCTGTAAGCCGGTCGGAGATCTGCATACGGAAGGGAGAGCCGTGGCAGAGTTGCTGTTCAAGCTTAGCGGTCTTCTCCGGGCTGCCGACCAGAACCAGGTGATAGGGCGTGCCGAAGCCTCTTTGGAAAGCACCGATGAGTCGCGGAGACTGCCAGCGGAACAGCGCGAGCAGAAGGAAGTTGTAGGTGAAGAAGAGGCCTAGGAAGGTGCGGCTCAAGGGATGCTCGAGGTGGAGCAGGTACTGCATCAGCACGACGAGAGTGCCGCCGAACAGGCACTGGCGAAAGGTCTGCGCGAGCACGCGCGGGGTCTTCGCCGAATCGAGGTATTCGTAAACGCGCTGCTGAGAGCCGAGGGCGACCCAGACGATCATGCAGTAGCAGACCAGCAGGAGATGTGGCCGGTTATTCAGATAGAAAAGAGTGAGGTCGAGCCGGGTTCGCGTGAGATAGGCGGACTCAAACGCGACCGCGGTGAGCAGCGCGTCGGCCACCGCGAAGAGTAGGCGGACTCGTTTTCTCTGGTACGAAAACACACTAACCTTGCTGCAATGCCTGGTCCAGATCGGCGATGATGTCTTCCGGTGCTTCGATGCCGGCAGCGATTCGAACCAGATTATCGCGTATGCCCATCCGCTCGCGCATCTTCGGTGAGATGTCGCGATGAGACGCCATAACAGGGTACAACAGCAGCGTGTGGACGTCTCCGAGCGATGTGCCGGGAACGATCATGTGCAGGCGGTCCATGAAGGCCAGAACGGCCCCTTTGTCCGCGCCTTTAATCTCGAAGCTGAGGATGGCGCCGAAGAGTCCGGGAGCGAACTGGTCTTTGATGGCGGCGGCGTCCGGATGATCGGGATCGGAACAGTAGAAGACGCGATCCACGTAGGGAGACCGACGGAGCCACTCGGCGATGAGTCTGGCATTCTCGCACTGCCTGGCGAAGCGGAGCGCGAGAGTCTTGATTCCTCGCATCGTGAGGTAGCTTTCGAACGGGCCGAGGCCGGGGCCGACCACGCGCGCGAGCATGCGAATGGCGCGGTGGTGCTCTTCATCGCTGACGACGATTCCGCCCAGGACGTCACCGTGACCGGCGAGGTACTTGGTGGCGCTATGGACGACGATGTTTGCGCCGTGGTCGAACGGGCGGAGCAGCATGGGTGTCGAGAAGGTGCTATCGACGACGAAGCTTGCGCCGGCGGACTTTGCCATTTCGGCGATTTTGGCGAGATGGGGAACGCGCAGCTTGGGGTTCGAGATGCTTTCGGTGAAGACGCAGCCCGGTTTGTTCTTTTGAATGGCCTTCTCGACTGCATCCAGATCGCAGATGTCTACGTAGGTGATATCCACCTCGCAGGGCGCGAAGACCTGATCAAACATCTTGACCGATGCGCCGTAGATGGCATTGGAGGTGACGATCGAGTGGGGCCGATCGAGCAGCGCGGCCTGGATGGCAATCTGGATCGCACCCATGCCAGAGGCGGTAGCGAGAGAACCGAAACCGCCTTCGATGGCAGTGGTCAGTTCTTCAAGAGCATTGTTCGTCGGGTTGGCGTAGCGGGCGTAGCTGAACCCTTCCTCTTCGTTGCCGAGGACGCGATCGAGAGTTTCGGCATTGTCATAGAAATACGTTGTGCCCAGGTGAATGGGCGTAGTGGAACCGGTGTACGCTCCGTTTTTCCGTTTGCGGTCCCCGGCGTGGACAACTTGTGACTCGAACTTCATTTCCTTTTCCAACGGACACCGTCTTTGGTGTCTTCAAGCACGATGCCCTTCTCCATAAGAGCGGCGCGGATCGCGTCGGCTCCTTTGAAGTCGCGTGCTTTCCTGGCTTGATTTCTTTCCTCTATTTTGGCCTCAATGTCGGAGTCGTTGAGTTCGCCTCCCGACTGCGTGGGCTTCAATACATCGAAGACGCTGTCGAAGACTTCAAGGACGCGGGCGGATTCCCAACGGTTCTCTTCAAGATAGAGATTGTCATCCAGAGCGGTATTCATGGCGCGGACGTACTCAAACACGGCGGCGAGCGCTTCGGCGGTGTTGAGGTCGTCGTCCATGCTTTCTTCGAACTGGCGGATGGCGGCTTCGGATCGCTCTGTGAGCTCTTCATTGCGCCCGGGCGACAGTTTGCTGGAGGCCAGGCGAAGCTCGAAGTCCCGCAGGCGTTCGATGGACTTGGCCGCGGCTTTCAGTCCTTCAAAAGTGAAATTGAGCTTCTTGCGATGCGGAACCGAGGCCAGCAGATAGCGGATGGTTTCGGGCTGATAGCCCAAATCGAGAAGATCGCGCAGCGTATAGAAGTTGCCGAGCGATTTCGACATTTTCTGCGACTCGATATGGAGGTGTTCGGAGTGCAGCCAGAAGCGGGAGAATGGCTTTCGGGTGATGGACTCGGACTGGGCGATTTCGTTTTCATGGTGCGGGAAGACGAGATCGATTCCGCCGGCGTGAATGTCCAGCGTGTCGCCGAGATAATGCATGGCCATAGCGGAGCACTCGATGTGCCAGCCCGGGCGGCCTTCGCCGAAGGGAGTGTCCCAGGCGGGTTCATTTTCCTTGCGCGCTTTCCATAGGACGAAGTCGCGGGCGTCGGCCTTGTCGTATTCGTCCACATCGACGCGCGCGCCGGTGCGCATGCCGCTGAAATCGTTATGCGAGAGCTTACCGTACGGAGGGAAGCTTCCGATACGGAAGTAGGTGGATCCTTCGCTCGTGTAGGTACAGCCCTTGGCGGTGAGCTCTTCGATGGCCTTGACCATCATGGGAATATGCTCGGTGGCCTTCGAGACGTGTTCGGGCTGCTGCAGGCGCAGAGCGGCGGCATCCTCAAAAAAGGCTTTGGTGTAGAGGGCCGTGTAGTCCTCTATAGACTTGCGTTCTTTATCGGCGTTGATGATGATCTTGTCGTCGACATCAGTGACGTTCATGACATGGTTCAGCTCGTAGCCACGATAGCTGAGCCAGCGACGCAGAATGTCCTGAAACGTGAAGGTGCGGAAGTTGCCGATGTGGACGAAGTTGTAGACAGTGGGCCCACACGTGTACATGCGTACGGTGTTGTCGACGAGCGGGTGAAAGTCTTCTAACTCTTGCGTCAGAGTGTTGTAGAAACGAAGAGCCATTCGGGGGGATCAGACTCAATCGTAACAAGCGACGCCATTTTGCTCTCGAATGGGGCCGGGTCAGGCGGCTTTGGTCAGCTCAATAGGTTCCATTCCGGTTTCGAAGGGTGCGGGCGGGATGCGGAGTTCGGGGATTGAAAATTCGAAGCCATTTTCTGGCGGGGCAAGCGGTGCCGGTGCTGCGGCAGATTGCGGTCGGGTCGTGGATTGCTGCCGCAGTTCCCGCCGGCGGTCTTCCTGGAGTTCTCGGAACTCCTTTTGATCCTTGGCGAACTGACGGTGCAGGCGGGCTTCCTGGATGCTCAAGTTGTTGAGTTGTTTCTGGTGGACCAGGAAGGCGTGAGCCTGGCTGAGGGCGGCAGCTTCGGCGGGTTCATAGGCGGCGAACATTTCCGCGAA
>JAOAPP010000187.1 GCA_025462985.1 Bryobacterales bacterium
GCAACGGCGCTCATCGCTTCCCCTCGCCCGGTTGGGCTAGCGCGACGACAGTGCCCGCCGCAATCCCGCTGACCGCGACCTCATCCGGGTTGCGCGCTTCGATTTTCACCGCTACCGGCTCAAAGCCGCGCGAGCCCTTCCGGTACACCGTCGGTCGCCCGTCCACCGCGAAAACGCTGCGGGATGGAATGCTGAGCGCATCTGAAATCTTCCTCTCCACCAGGTCGGCCCCCGCGTTCATGCCCGGGCGCATTCGCACGTCCGGATGATTGATTTGCGCGAATGCCCGGAACGTTCGCGCCGGCGGCCATTCCTCGAAGCTCTGCTCCGTCAATGCCGAGATCGTGACCAATCGCGCCTGCAGCGTCGTCTCCGGGAACGCATCCACATGCACCAACACGGCGTTCCCCACTGCAATCCGCCCCCGGTCCGCTTCATCCACTTTGCTCTCCATCTGCAGCGATGAGAGATCCGGAATCTCCGCAATCGAGGCGCCTGGGTACGCATGATCGCCAACCTTGAAGTTCTGCGCGTTCATCCAGCCCTGGCTCGTGTTGGGCAGATAAGAAACCAGTCCGGCGATCGGCGTCTTCACCTCAATCTGCGACAATCGCCGCTTGGCCAACTCCAGTTCGGCCTGCGCCTGATCTCGTAACCGCCGTTGCGATGCAATCTTTGCCACATTCGCTTCTCGGCTAAGCGCCGCCGTCGATTCCTGTACCGTCACCTTGCTCGCCGCCAGTCGGTAGTCAATAGCGCTCTCCTCGCCTTGAATCACGCTGACAATAGCTTGCTTCGATGCCTCCAGCCGTGCCTTTTCCATGTCCGCACGTGCCTGTGTGAGGTCCAGCTTGCCCTTGTCCGCATCGATTCGCCCCTGTGCTGTCGCCTGGTCGAGCGAAGCCTGCGCCTGCTTCAGCGCCTGCGTCTTCTCCCGCAAATCCTGCTGAAGCTTGCTGCCGTCGAACCGGATCACCGGGTCGCCCGCTTTCACCTGGCTCCCTGTCGCAGCCAGCCACACGATCTGCAGGTCCGGAACATTCTCCGGCGCCAGCAGCGTGACCTTATGCGCAGCCATCAGCGCGCCCCTGCAACGAACAATAACTGCAAAGTCGCCGCGCTTCGCCGTAGCCGTTGGTAAATCACCGGTCGCGCCGGCGGGCCTCATCCGCCGCCAGCCGACGATGGCACCTGCTGCCAGCAGAATGACGAAGCCGGTCCACGCAGCCGACCTAACCCGTCCGCGGCTTTTCACTTCGGCGCACCGGCCTTGGTGGCGGACAGCTTGATATCCACCGCGGCCGATAAATCAGGCAGCAGGTGCGGGTCGCTTTGATTCAGTCGGAAACGGGCGCTGAAGGTCTTGATGGGGCTCTCCAACGCCGACGTCGCAAACGGACTCGCCATCTCGAACCGAGCACTGAACGCTGCGTCCGGAAACGCGTCCAGGTGCACGGTCGCGTCGGTTCCCTGCGTCAGAGCCGCCACGTCCGGCTCCTCGATCGCGACCACTACCTCCATCTCGTGCGGATTGAACAACCGCAGCACCGGCGAGCCCGGCCACAGTTGATCTCCCTCCTGCGCATGTCCCATGGAGTTGTTGCGAAAGACATTCTGCAGCGCGATCATTCCCCCGAACGGAGCTCGCAGCTCCAGCTTGCGTATGTTGGCCTTTGCGCGATCCACCGCGACTTTTTGCCGGTCCCGCTGCAGTTCCAGAATGCGGCTCTCTGCGGCTTCCGCCTCCTCGTGAAATCGGCTTGAAATAGCAAGGCTCGCGACATGCTCCCGCGCATCGTCCAGCTTTGTCTGGTTCTTCTCCCGATCGATGTCGCTCAGGATCGGTCCTTTTCGCATCTCAATCTGCGCCTTGCCGAAGTCAGCCTCCGCCGACGCCAGATCAGCCGCCCGCTTGGCCGCGTTGTTGCGGTGCTCGGCCGCCTTCTGGTCTACCTGATGGCTCAGATCCTCAAACTTGGCGCTCGCGTCGCGCAGCGCCTGCAGTTCCTTCGTTTCGTCGAACTCCGCCAGAAGCTCGCCTTCCCGTACCGTAGCGCCGTTTGGAATCAGCTTCGTCAGCGTGAGATTCCCGCCCTGTCCCTCAATCAACGGCACCTGAACGGTTAAGGACTGCAAAGGCTGAATCGTTCCGGTAGCGCGGACAGTACCGTCCGCGGCCGCGCTCTGAACCTCCAACGCACAGATCGCGACAACGCAAAAGGTTCCGAAAATTTTCAAGTGCAAACAGCTGTTGTAGACGGACGTTTTCGCCAAAGGTTACCTATGCGGCGAACAAAATTCACTTGCCGTTTCCAGACCGCAGAAACCGCAGCGCAGCCGAGTTGATGCAGTAGCGTTTGCCCGTAGGCGGAGGCCCATCCTCGAACACATGGCCCAGATGTGCTCCGCATTTGCGGCACAGCACTTCCACACGCTCGTAACCGAGGCGGCGATCGCTGCTCAATTGAACGTTCTCTTCCGCTGCCGCTGCCCAGAAACTCGGCCATCCCGTATCGGAATCGAACTTTTCACTCGAGCGAAACACTGCATTCCCGCAGCCCACGCACCGACACACGCCCGCTTTATGCTCCTTCCAGTACAGGTTATGAAACGCGAACTCGGTCGCCTCCCCGCGCGTCACTGCATACTGCTCGCTCGAAAGGTCGTCGCGCCACTCTGCATCGCTCTTGACGACTCGCCTCACGCGCGCGGTTCCGGTTCGCGTTCCATCCTCGGCAAATAGCGCCAGCGTCACTGGCTGGCCGACACCGTCCTGCGCCGCATCAGGAAGCGCACGCTCTCGTCTGTATAGCAGCCCTGCAACCAGGCCGGTGAATGCCAACGGAGCCATAACCCAGACTCTTCGCGAACTC
>JAOAPP010000203.1 GCA_025462985.1 Bryobacterales bacterium
AGTACTTTGCGTCGATCTTCAAGAGCCACTGCACGCAGATCGTAGCCGTCGACATAAAGAATGTCGAACAGAAACAGTGTGACCGGGGTAGTCTTCACAAGGCTCGGGATAGCGCCAGCATTGGCTCCGATGCGAGGCTGAATCAAATTGAATCGCGTGCGGCCCCCGTCATCCACTACGCAGATTTCGCCGTCGAGCCATGCTGTCTTGGCTTGCACCGCGGAAACCACCTCGTGGACCTCAGGGTACTGCTTCTCCGCCTCGTTTCCACGTCTCGAATAGACACGAAGCCGGCCGTCCTCAATGCGGCAGAGCGCCCGAACTCCGTCCCATTTGATTTCGTAAATCCACTGCGTTCCCTGGGGCGGCTTTGTGACTGCCGTCGCCATCATGGGTTCGATCATTTCCGGCAACGCGAGCTTTTTCGCCCCCTTCAACTCCGCCACACTGAAACTGCTGATATTCTCGGCGATCTGCTGCTGGGTCCGCTTGGTCGCAACGCTCCAGGCGTATTCGTCGATGTCATAATCGGGCGTCGCGAACTCATCTTGTTTCTTGATAAGCAGCCACTCGTTGCCCTTTCCGGCGTGCTTCATGTGAACGATCGCAAACGAGCCGTTTAATTTGGTCCCGTGCAACTGGAACTTGAAATCGCCTCTCTCCAGTTGCTCAGTCGCGGGAGCGTCGCCCAGAACCTCGTAAGTTCCTTTGTCCCAAAGCATGACGCTGCCGCCGCCGTATTCGCCTTCGGGAATGTTGCCTTCAAAGGTTCCATAATCAAGCGGGTGGTCTTCCACCTTCATCGCCAGCGCCTTGCGCTTCGGATCGAGGCTCGGGCCTTTGGGCACGGCCCAGCTAACGAGTACGCCCTGCACTTCGAGACGGAAATCGTAATGAAGGCGGCTGGCATCATGGCGCTGAACACAAAAGAAGCCGCCCCAGGTGCCTTGCTTGTCCTCGGGTTCCTTTGGACCCGGTTCCGGTGTTTTGGTGAAGTCCCGTTTGCGCGCGTATTCTTTGAGACCCATTTATCCGGTCATTATGTCAGCCGCGTCCCCATGACCGTGCCGCAAGTTGCTACCCTGGGAGCATCCTAGGGATGGAAACTGCAAACCGGCCCATTATTGGCGCAAGCACACCCGTATGAGTTTCGCTGAACAGCTGAAAAGCCAGCTCAATATCGTGGATGTCGTGAGCCAGTATGTGCGGCTGAAGCGGTCTGGCGCAGCGCATCGGTTTGTCGGGTTATGTCCCTTCCATTCGGAGAAGACGCCCTCCTTTAGCGTTCACAGCGGAAACCAGTTCTACTACTGCTTCGGCTGTCACGCAACCGGCGATGTATTCAAGTTTGTCCAGGAAATGGAGAGCCTCACTTTCCCGGAAGTCTTGCACACACTGGCGGAGCGCAACGGCATTCCCGTTCCGCAGAGGCAACGGCCGGACGACCCGGAACAGCAGGAAAAAGCCGCGATATTCGAAATGCAGGAGATCGCCGCCCAGCTTTTCCAGGACAATCTGAGAGGACCCTGCGGCGCGGAGGCCCGATCCTACCTTCAATCGCGAGGAGTGTCGAAAGACTCTGCAGACTAGTTTCGACTGGGTCTCTCCGATGCATCCGGGCAGCAGCTTGTCGCACGCTTGAAGAAGTTTCCCCCTGACCTGCTGGAGAAGTCCGGCCTTGTCAGCAGGCGGCAGGACGGCAGCGGTTCCTTCGACCGGTTCCGCGCGCGGCTGATGTTTCCGATTCACAATGAACAGGGAAAGGTGATCGCATTCGGCGGCCGGGCCTTGCGCGCTGAAGAAGAACGCAAGTATCTCAATTCGGCGGAGAGCAGTATTTATAAGAAGTCGACGGTGCTTTACAACCTGCACCGGGCAAAGATCGACGCTCGTAAGCACGACCGCATGATCCTGGTTGAAGGCTACATGGATGCGATCGGCGTTTATGCGGCAGGCATCCGTGAAGTGGTGGCAATCTGCGGCACTTCGCTCAGCAACGATCAGGTGCGGGCGATCAAGAAACAAGTGGCAGAGGGACGTGCCAGTAACGGGCAGGTCATCCTTAATCTTGATCCCGATGAGGCGGGTGCACGTTCCGCCGAGAAGTACATTGGAGCCTTTCTTTCCGAGGGCCTGCGACTGAAAGTACTAAAACTGCCGGGTGGCCTGGATCCCGACGAATACATTCAAAGGAATGGGGCAGAGGCGTACGGCAATCAGGTGAACGCTGCTCCCTTCTACTTTCACTGGCTGGCTGACCGTGCGCGCGAGAAATTCGATGTGCGGACCGTTGAAGGAAAAGTAGATGCTTTCAAGTCCCTTCTGCCCTCTATACAACAGGTGAGCGACAAACTCGAACGAGCGGCCATTACCAACCAGCTGTCCGACTATTTCAAGCTGGACCGGACGGTGATCGCGGATCAACTCCGTCAGGCGCCGGCCAGGCAGGACGTGCGGAAAGTTGCCAAGGCCACGCTCGGGCTCCCGCCGAATGAGTTATTGCTGTTATCCAGCCTGATGATCAGTCCAGATGCGCGCGAGGCAATTAAGCATTACCTGTCTTCGGGTGACGTCCTGCGGTTGCTGGAACTCAGACCAATTTTTGATTCCGTACTGGCGATGGATCACGAAGGCGTTCCATTCTCGATTTCCGCGCTGTCAAGCCGCCTGGAACCGCGGATGCAGCGTATACTGACGGAACTTAGTTTCTCCGAACAGGCACTGGAGGAGGAAGGTGCGGCACAGCAGGCTCTTCACTGTCTCCGGGCGCTGGAAGAGAAGGCGGGTGAGGCCATATCTGGCGAGCTTAGAAGAAAGATTCGCGAACTGGAAGAACAAGGCAATGTTGGGGAAGCGATGAGGCTGATTAATGAACTGGATCGTCGGAAAACTACCGCTTCCAGATCGTAATTCGTGTTGTACTATGAGGAGTCGAGGAGCCGTCGGGGCGGCTCAGAGGACTAGGTCTCGCGCGATTTTCGCGCTTCGATCAATGGTCTGATTGTTCAAGGCAGTTGATGCAAGACAGCGACAACAAAGGCTTCGCTCTGTACGATGACGTCGCAGGAGTTGTGACTGACGACCTGGCCAGTGGCGGCGATATCCACGAGCTGTTCGGAGAATTCGAGAACGCGCCGGTTGAACTCCTCAGTGACGATAAAGAGTTCGCCAGCAAGGAAGAGGTAGAAGACCTCTCCGATCTCGACTTATCGCCAGGCACTCTCGACAAGAGCAATGATTCGGTTCGCGTCTATCTGCGCGAAATGGGTATGGTTCCGCTGCTCACGCGCGAGGGCGAGATCGAACTGGCCAAGCGAATTGAGCGCGGCGAAACCGCAGTGCGCAAGGCGCTTTCCCGGTCTCATCTGATCTTTCAATTGTTGCTGGAGACGAAGTTGCGCTTGGAAGAGGGCACCATATCGGTCCTGGATGTGGTGCAATCGCCAGAAGCTCACATCGGGCAGGATGAGGAAGAAACAGCCAATCCGTTGAAAGAACAACTGCTCGCCTCATTAAAAGCGATCGAGCACATGTACTGCAAAGCGCACACCATGCAGCACAAGCTCATGATCATGTCGCGCACCTTCAAGCCGAAGCAGTACCGGAAATTGCGGTACGAGTATGCACGCCTGATTGTCCTAATCTCTCGCAGCGTTCGGCTGCTGCCTTTTTCCACCCGGTTCCAGAGGTCTCTCAGTGCGGCCCTGAAGCGCGTGACCGAGAAGATGCGCCTTCTCGAAGAGCAGATCGCCCGGCTACATCGCAACATCGAAGACCCAGCCGCAGTGGCTGACTCTTCATGGGCGGCAGCCAGTCGCAAGGAACTGAAAGCGCTCACCACGCAGTTGCAGGATCTGGAACGCTCGTCCGGTGCCACGGCCCTGGAGTTGCGGAGAACGCTGCAGATCGTAGCGCGCGGCGAATTCGAGACGGATGAAGCCAAGAAGAGGTTGATCGAAGCAAACCTTCGATTGGTGGTATCGGTTGCCAAGCGATACACCAACCGAGGCATGCAATTTCTGGATCTGATCCAGGAAGGCAACATCGGGCTCATGCGGGCCGTCGACAAGTTCGACTACAAGCGCGGATACAAGTTCTCAACTTACGCGACATGGTGGGTCAGGCAGGCCGTAACGCGCGCCATCGCGGACCAGGCACGGACGATCCGCATTCCCGTGCACATGATTGAGACCATTAACAAGCTGGTCCGCTTGCAGCGCCTGATGCAACAGGAACTCGGACGAGAGCCTACCACCGATGAGCTGGCGGTCCGAATGGAGCTCACGCCGAGTAAGGTCCGGCGAGTGATGCGCATTGCACAGGAACCCATTTCGCTCCAAACCCCTGTGGGAGAAGAAGAAGAATCGAACTTGGGTGACTTTTTGGTGGATAGCCGGATGGTTTCTCCCTCCGACGCCGTGATCAATCTCAATTTGCGCGAACAGACCGCCGAAGTTTTGAAAACGCTGAGTCCCCGCGAGGAAAAAATCGTCAAGATGAGATTTGGATTGCAGGACGGCAGCGAGCATACGCTCGAAGAAGTTGGTCAGAATTTCGCGGTGACCCGGGAACGCATCCGTCAGATTGAGGCGAAGGCGCTTCGTAAATTGCGCCATCCCAGCCGCAGCCACCGCCTCCGAAACTTTCTCGAAGGCAGCGCAGAGCAAGCCTAGTCCTTGATGGCTGGCTCGGCCACTTGCCGCGTAGCGCCTCCAAACAACTTCTGCAATTCCTGCTGCCTGTAGCGAAAGATTTCGAGAAGCTGCCGGGCAACCACAGCCTTGTGCGCGATCTCCCCGAGAAACCCGAGCTGCAATGCATACTCCACGTGATCGCAAACCAGCGTGCCTTCCGCCATGGGCTTAAACGTGTGGCGGTGGCGCCACAACGAATAGGGCCCCTCTGCCTGCTCATCCAGAAACAGGAATGGCGGCTCGTATTCGACGATAAGTGTTTTCCAATGCATCGGCAATCCGAGCCATCTGATGCGATAGGTGATCTCAGCTCCTTTGCGCAGCGTGACACGCCCCGGAGTTGTTACCTGAAACTTCAGCCAGGACGGCGTGATCTTGGCCAGATTATGAGGATCTTCAAAAACGGAGAACGTTTCGGCCAGAGACTTGGGAACGAGCATCTCGCAGCGCAGTGTGTGGACCTTCATTGGAACATTGGCCTGCGCTCTTTTGATGCCTTCCCCCGATGACGTGCGACAGAATCTTTTCGACCGCGTGCGGTATGTTGGTGCTTTCCCGATGGCTGAAAACGAAATCGCGATCGCGACTCCGGTGCATTCTGTTACTCCGCCAAAGAAGGTCCCGAAGCCGAAGAGCGCGGCGGACCGCAAGGAACGCATATCGAAGATTATCGCGGAGCTCGACAGGATTTTTCCCGATGCGACCTGCGCTCTGCATCACGGCAATGCCTGGGAGCTACTCGTCGCAACGATTCTCTCAGCCCAGTGCACCGATGAACGGGTGAATAAGGTCACGCCGGGCCTTTTCGCGAAATATCCGACGATGGAGGACCTGGCAAACGCCTCACAGGAGGAGGTAGCCAATGACATCCGATCCACCGGTTTCTTCAACAACAAGGCTCGCTCGATCATAGGCGCTGCGAAGACCATTCTTAGAAAGTTCGGTGGGAAGGTCCCACAAAATATAGAGGAATTGTTGACAGTTCCAGGTGCGGCGCGCAAAACGGCAAACGTGGTATTAGGCACAGCCTTTGGCATCACATCGGGCGTGGTGGTCGATACGCATGTGGCTCGCATCTCGCAGCGGCTGGACCTGACGAAAAATGACGATCCCGTCAACATCGAACGCGATTTGATGAAAAGCATTCCGCAAGACCGCTGGATCCTCTTCTCTCACCAGGTGATTCACTTCGGCCGGCAGATCTGCGTGGCCCGCAAACCGAGATGTGCCTCCTGTCCGCTGGACCCACTCTGCTACGCGAAGGACAAGACCCTGGCCTGAATGGAAACGGCTTAGCATTGCCGCGGCTTTATCTGGGGGTCGATGGCGGACAGTCCAGCACCACTGCGCTGATTGCGGATGACACAGGTGCGGTGCTAGGCCGTGGCTGCGGCGGACCTTGCAACCACGTGACCGGCGCGGAAGCTGTTGAGAAGTTCAACCGCGTACTCGGCGGATGCCTGGAGGAGGCCTGTGCCCAGGCGGGTCTCGACACTAAAACTGTCCGCTTCGAGGCGGCGTGCCTTGGATTCAGCGGTGGCGCGGAAGACAAACGGGCTTTGGCGGAGCTGCTTATCGCAAGCGAGCACTACGCCATCACACACGACGCCGAGATTGCGCTGATGGGAGCCACGGCGGGCGAACCGGGGATCATTGTCATTGCAGGAACCGGGTCAATGGCATTCGGCCGCAATGCCAACGGCGAAACTGCGAGGGCGGGCGGCTGGGGCTACATCTATGGCGATGAGGGGGGCGCGTTCGACATCGTTCGCCAGGCACTGCGGGCGGCTCTGCGCGCCGACGAGGGCTGGGGACCGACGACTTCCCTTCTCCGGATGCTTCTTCAGGCGACGGGCGCGCAATCCGCCAATGCGCTCCTTCATCGTTTTTACGCACCAGAGTATCCCAGATCCAGAGTGGCCTCGTTTGCGCCCCTGGTGAATGAAGCGGCCCGTTCGGGAGATCAACTCGCGAAGCAAATTTTGCATCGTGCCGGCGTGCAGCTATCTGAGTTGGTCCGCGGCGTATACGGCAAATTGTTTACAGCTGCCGAACGTGTCCCCGTGGCCGCCGTCGGAGGAGCGTTTCTCAGCGCGATCTTGCGCACAACCCTTGAAGAGGAAGTTATGAAGGACATCGGCTGCGCAGTGATCGAACCGCGATGGAGTCCTGCGGCGGGAGCTGTTCTTCAAGCTCTGCGACTAGGGGGCAGTGACAATCTGCCGCACGGAATGAGTTTGGGGCGCAAATGAACACTATCGTTTTCCGCCCAATGCGGGCTGCTCCTCCGCTGGCGTGGTCTCGGCATTATCAGTGAGAAGGACACGGAAATTCCTCTCCGATTCCTCGCTCCCAGTCGTGATGACGTTTTCAATCACAGGTACTGCAAAAACGATGTTGAGCGCGGAAGCTGCTTCGACGATTCGCAGCAACAGTTCGGTTTGCACCGGTAAGAACTCGTCCGAGCTGGATGTCTTCACGTACGCAAAGACTTCCAAGTCAAAGGATTCCTTGGAAATTTTGGTGAACCTCAATGGCACGGCAGTCGGATCCACCATGGGGTGACTCGTCAGAACGTTCGTCACCGCTTCCATGAACTGTCTGATCTCTGCCGGGGATGTTCCTCGCCGCAGGCTGAGCGTTGGATGGAACCACATGCGATCGCGCCTGGAGTAGTTCTCAAGCGTCATGGTCGAGAAAACGGCGTTCGGAATCGTGACCAGCGTGCGGTCCAGAGTGCGGATGCGGGTGGAACGCAGACCGATGTCTTCGACGGTTCCCACTTGTCCGCCAAATTGACAGAAGTCTCCGACCAGGACAGGGCGATCGCTGATCACCGCTACGCCGCCGAACAGGTTTTCGATCGTCTTCTGTGCGGCCAGCGCCACGGCCAGGCCGCCGACGCCTAATCCAGCCAGGATGGTGCCTGTGTTGTAACCCCACTGCGAGAGGACGACCAAGACCGCGAAGCAGAAGATGCAGATCTTCACGACGCGGACAAACAGTGGCAGAACCGAATACGAGAGGGCGCGTTGGCGGGTGTCCAGCCGTGAGGTCACGTGGTCCGAAGCCAAATCGACGAACCTCATGATAAAAGCGGCGGCCCCAAAAACCGCCAGCAGCGCTAGCATCTTGATCAGGTAATCTCGCAGCAGTGCCGACGGCGCGATGAGCCCCATGCAAAAGCGAAATACGAGCACTGAAATCAGCAGCCGGACCGGCTCTGTAAACGTTTCCAGACGCGACAACGATGCTGACTTGAAAAAGCGGCCGGCAACCGGACGCAGCGCCCAGAGCGCAAGCCGGGAAAGAACCCTGGATAGAGCCGAGAGAAGCATGGCCAGCAGAACAAGGGCGATCCAGATCCAGAGTGGTGTCCCGATGAATCGGATATTCACCAGCGGAGCTGGCAATTTCTTCTCAATGGCCGGACCCTGCGCCAACTGGCTCAGCTCCGGAACGCGAAGAACGCTATCGGCGGAAACTACCCATACATCCGCACCCTCATCTTTCTCCCTTTGCAGGTAAAGAGGAACAGGCTGATCGTTCAGATCAAAAGTTTGAAGCAGATCGATATCGGTCGCCAGAGCGTCATCACGTTTCCCTTCGGCCGTGTTGTCGAGCCTTTCAAGTTCAAAGCGCTGATTGCGGTCCAGCAAGGTGCAGAGTTCTTCCGCCATCCTTGGCCCTTCGGTAAGACGGCGCGACTTGCCCAACTTCCTTAGGTCGAGGTACTGTGAAGCGCGGTCGTACTTGCGACTGTGACAGGACTCCAGGAAATTTCGTATGGCGTTGCGCGGTGTTTCCCGGCCGAACGGATCGGAAGACGAGGCCGCAGCAGCTGGAGCAGGTCCTTTACTATTGCCCAGCAGTGCGTTAAGTCCCTGACCCTGTAGCAAGCCGGGGAAAAGCAACAGCGCGCAAAGCAGCGAGGCGTAGACCGGCGCACGGCGTGAATTCGAAATCATTTCCTCCTTCCAGGTTAGGCGATGGTTTCTTCGAAACCTCAGGGTGGCGGCTCTACCGGATAACCTTTCGCGGTCCAATCTGTGTGCAGGTTTGTCCGAAGTTCGAGCACGCGTACGTTACTGAAACCAGCACTCTCTAGCGCCATGTAAGCAGGACGGATATTCGGGCAGTGTTCCATGGGACAACACCCGCAATAAATCACGATCTCTCGATCTTTCGGCATCGCTGAAACGGCTTGCCGAAGCGCCGCGAGTCCTTCAGGCTTACTCGCCGGCCCCGCCGGGAGCGCGTGAGCGATATGCCGCTGGCGGTAAAGCACCGGGAAGGCAACGCTGATAACCGTGGGCTTTGGACCGCTCGTATTCAGAAGCTCCGCCAGGGCGGCGGGCTGGATGAGTTTGCCCGGGGGCCACGGATCCTGCGGCCTTTCCTGCGCGGACGCACGCCAGGCGAGGCCCAACTCCGCGATTGCGGCCAGCCACGACCGGCGAGAAAGTGTACTGAAGCGATTTGCGTGCTGGGCAGGCATGAATCCACTTTGTCACTTCAAACGGCTAATCACAAATCACAAAAATAATTCCGCAAGGGATCCAGCTCGTCTTTTCAGATACATCGGCTGTCGAGGTGCCAGCAGGAACACCGGGAAGGCCGCTTCGCGAACCTACAATGCGCCAGGAGCAGAACTCGATGTCTTCCCAAGTTATCCTGCGCGGCAGCGAGCGCCGCCACCCTGCAAACGCGATTGCGTCGGGGCAGCCCGATCCGAATGAGGAAGTTCAAATCACTCTTTGCCTGCGGCGTCAATCCGTGGCTCCGGCGGAAGGGACATTTCAGCCCCGGCTAACCCGTGCGGAACTGGAAGAACAACATGGAGCGGATCCCGCGGACATAGACGCTGTGGCGGCGTTTGCCTCCGAGCATCATCTCTCGGTGGCGGCCATTCATCCCGGAGCGCGGACGGTCATCCTTCGAGGGAAACTCTCCACGATGGCATGGGCCTTCGCTGCCGAGCTGCGGGTTTCGAAGCTCGGGGAACGAATACTGCGGACACGTGAGAATTACCTTCAGATTCCGGAACACTTGGAAGGCGTAGTCGTCGCTGTTTTGGGGTTTGATGAACGGCCGGTCGCTCAAACCAATCACAAAGTCCACACAAGAGCATCGCAGCCGGCGCATTACACACCGCGGCAGCTGGCCAAGATCTACAATTTTCCTTCCGCTACTGGAAAGGACCAAGCGATCGCAGTAATTGAGCTTGGAGGTGGATACCGCAATTCCGATCTCCAAAAGTATTGGACTGGACTCGGATTGAAGAATGTGTTTGTCAGTGCGGTTTCGGTGGACGGCGCTCAAAACGCACCAAGCGGCGACCCGAACGGCGCCGACGGCGAAGTCGTGCTGGACATTGAAGTGGCCGGCGGCATCGCTCCCGAGGCGCGGATCGCTGTTTACTTCGCCCCGAATACAGACCAGGGCTTCCTGAACGCCATCAACGCTGCCATTCACGATACGGTTCGCAAGCCCTCGGTTATTTCCATCAGCTGGGGCTCTGCCGAAAGTCAATGGACGGCGCAAGCTCTGGACGCTTTCAATGCAGCGTTCCAGGATGCGGCACTGCTCGGCATTACAGTGTGCGCGGCGGCCGGAGATGACGGTTCGTCTGATGGAGTTTCCGACGGGGGCAACCACGTGGACTTCCCTGCTTCGAGCCCCTGGGTCTTATCTTGCGGCGGCACAAGACTGCTGGCGGCAGGCGGCACCATTCAGAACGAGACCGTTTGGAACGATGGCACAAACGGAGGCGCTACGGGTGGGGGCGTGAGCGCTCACTTCTCGCAGCCGGCTTACCAGTCCCATTTGCATATCCCAAAGCCGAGAGGAACGGCGAACACCAGCGGGCGAGGCGTGCCAGATGTCTCTGGTGTCGCAGATCCGGAGACCGGTTATGCTGTCCTGATTGACGGTCAGGAGACTGTCATTGGGGGCACCAGTGCAGTGGCACCGTTGTGGGCCGGACTGGTCGCGCTATGTAATGAACAGCTAGGGCACAATCTCGGCTGGTTCCATCCGACGCTCTACGGGACCCTCGCTCGCGATCGCACGATGAACGATATCACGTCAGGAACAAACGGCGCCTACAATGCAGGAATCGGGTGGGACTGCTGTACAGGTCTGGGAACGCCGAACGGCAAAGCCATTCTCAATGCGCTCCGGAAGAAGTAGCTGAGCCGGCGGCCTTGATTTCCGCCAGAATATTCTCGCAGGCCTGACGGGGATCGCTCGCTCGTGTCACCTGCCTCCCGATTACAAGGTAATCTGCGCCGTTCTCAATCGCCTCGGCTGGAGTAGCGACTCTCTTTTGATCTCCTGTCGCTGCTCCAGCCGATCGAACTCCCGGAGTGACCAGTTTGAGCTTCGGCCCCCCGACCTCTCGCACCCTGGCGACTTCGAGAGGCGAGCACACAATGCCGTCGATGCCGCTCTCCGCAGCTTTCTTGACGCGCAGTTCCACCAGTTCTGCAATTGGCACAGAGTAACCCAGATCGGCCAAGTCGTCTTGATCGAAGCTCGTCAGAACAGTGACAGCGAGCAGGTTGACCGCACTTCCGCCTCGGCCTTCAACCGCGGCTCGCATGACGGAGCGACTGCCGTGAACAGTCAAAAATGTGATGGCTTCGTTTTTGCAGATCTCGTGCGTCGCGCGTTTGACCGTTTCGCCAATGTCGTAGAGCTTCAGATCCAGGAACACTTTTTTCCCAAAAGACCCGAGTAGCAAAACAAAATCCAAGCCCGCAACCGCATAAAGCTCCATCCCCACCTTATAGAATTCGGCTGCGGGACCAATGCTGTCCACCAGTTCCAGCGCGCGCGCGACGCTATCGACGTCCAGAGCGACAATGATCGGGTTGTATGGCGTTGTCACGGGCGCACCTCGATTGGCTTCGTTTCGTAATTCCTGACCCGCCCGATGATATAAGCCTCCGGACGATCCTCCATCAGCTTTTCGGCTTCGGGAGCGGTCATTGACAGCAGCAAGCCCCCGGAAGTCTGCGGGTCGTACAACAGAGACTGGATCTCGGAAGGTATGCTGTCTGACATCGCAACACAGCTGCTGACAAACTCCCGGTTGTTGTGAAGACCGCCGGAGAGAGCACCCGCGTTTGCATATTCGATCGCGCCTGGAAGAAAGCGCACCGAACTCGCGGCGATTTGTAGTGTGACATTGCTCGCCAGCGCCATTTCGCGCGCGTGGCCGAGCAGACCGAAGCCGGTCACGTCGGTACATGCGTGGACCTCCAAGCCCAGCATCGACTCACAAACAAGGCGGTTCAGCGTGAGCATCTGTTCTATAGAGCGATCCATGTGTGCCGGATCAACAATGCCCTTCTTCAATGCAGTCGAGATCACGCCGGTGCCGATCTGCTTCGTGAAAACAAGAACGTCCCCCGGCATCGCGCCGGCATTGGTCAGTATCTTGTGCGGATCGATCAAGCCGGTAACCGCATAACCGAACTTTATTTCCTCATCCGAAATACTGTGGCCGCCGAGAATAACGGCTCCCGCCTCGTGGATCTTATCGGCTCCGCCTTTGAGAATGGCCTGGAGGTCGTGAATGTCGCCCTTTTGGGGAAAGACCACAATGGATAAGGCCGTGGCAGGTTTCCCGCCCATCGCGTAAACATCGCTCAGTGCGTTTGCGGCTGCGATGGCCCCGAAAGTATAGGCGTCGTCAACAATGGGCGTGAAAAAATCGACAGTCTGCACCATGGCGAGTGGATTGCCGCCCGGCTGTGTCAGGTCGTAAACACCCGCATCATCGGATTTGTCATACCCAACCAGAACTTTTTCGTTGCTGAGCCTGGGCACTGTCCGCAATGCCTGGTCGAGGATTTTCGGGCTGAGCTTTGAAGCGCAACCTCCAGCTTTGACATTGGCCGTCAGTTTTGTCGCCATCAACTCTCAGTGTAAAGAGCGGCTCCGGCGGCTCTCTCCTCGAACTGCCATTCACGCCAGGCATCCAGCAGAGGGAAGTAAA
>JAOAPP010000228.1 GCA_025462985.1 Bryobacterales bacterium
AACGAACACCAGAGCCTCCGGATGCTCAGCGCGGATGGCACGTACCAGCTGGATGGCCCAAGGCTGCCACTCTTTCATGGTCACCACCCGCTTCTGCAACGGGAAAGTCTGACCGCTCTCATTTATGCCGAGGAATGGAACCGTGTCATCCGGCAGCGGGTCATGCGGCTCGTTAAAGATGTCATACAGCACGGCGGCCTCATCGCGATAACTCCGAGCGAGCTCGCGCCAAAGCGCGATCGAATCGACGTCCGGAAGAGGCGGAACAAAATTCGATGTGCCGTCCGAGTTCTTGCCTCGCTCTGTCTGGGCATCGATCCACTGCAGGTCCAGGAGAACGTAGGCGCCCCGCTGCGCCGCTTCCGCGATCAGCAGATCGAGTTCGGCCCGGTAGGCGGCGCTGCTCAAGGCCCACTGCTGGTTGAAAGGAACGCGGATGACGTTGGCACCCCAATGCATCACAATCTGGTCCAACTCTTCGCCGGTGATGCCCGCGGTCGATAGAGAGGAAGAATACTCAAGTCCGGACCGGTTGACGCCGCGTAATCGAAGCGGTTCGCCGGTGTTCGCATTCACAATGCGATTCTCTGAGACCCGCAAAGGCGGTAATTGGCCAGAAAGGGAAGGCACGAAGATCAGTCCGTCAGAAATGCGGTTGTTCTAATCCCGGATATCTCGAAAGTTCTTCGGCATCGCAGGTTTTTACAAGCTGCCTTGTCATCCAGCAGAACCATGTAGCTTAGCGCCTTCGCGAACTTCGCCCGGTCTCGCTCGTCGGCCTGCCGGGGCAACTTATCCACTTTACGACGGAGAAGCCAGCGCAGGTCGTAGGTGTTCGAAGTCTTGCAGAACGGGCAATTCAAAGGGGACTGCTTCGTGACCTGCGACTCTTTGTAAAATGCTCGTTCGTCCATAAGTCTGATTCCTAGTGGGCAGAAAATTTGAAGTTCGCGACTGCGATCTCGTCCTTTTCCGGAATATAGAAGCCCACCTTGTCCTGCGTGAAATCTCGGCCGGGACTGATGACCCGCCCAAGATCCTGCCATGGAGTTTCCGGCGTCTTTACGTGCGCGTCGAGTGAGGATGGCTTCACCACAAGATCAACTTGTACCCACGTACTCGAATCAGACTCGAATGGAACCCTTCCGATTTCCTTTGATTCGCCATTCCGGACTTCCCGCACCACTACGTGTTTGCCATCGATAGCGTAGAGGATATAGTTCTGGCTGTCCTGATAACCGGCATACCACTGGAGCTTGCTTCGCTTGAGGAAGCCGCTCTTCAGCGCCTGGCCGGCAAAGCTATAGCGCCCCGCCATCCTTGGTATGTGATAAGGAACGAATCCGCCGCCTTTCCGGAGCTGCTGCCCTTCGACTTCCATGCTGGAGTTCTGCGGTGTCTCGACGGGCTTCGCCGGAGGGGCCGGTGTCGGAGCGGCAGTCGTGTTCTCAACCACGACCTTTTCCAGAGTGACATCCGGCCCTGAAAGCACCACCATGTCGCCCGTGTGGAACGTCCGTTCGAATCGCTTGGGCAGCGCCTGGTCACGCCGCAACTCAATCACATGATCCCCGGGTTTGATGTTCGACAGACTGGTGTGGCCGTCCGGACCGATTGATGCCGCGAACTCCTTGTCCACGTAGACCATTGTTCCCGCCAGCGCACCCTTCACTTCGAGTGTTGCAATCTGAGGAACAGCTTCCAGCTTGAAGTTGACCGCAGTCTCCTCGGCCTTCTTGACCGTCACGGTCTCAGGGGGCGGATCGATAAACCCGGCTTTGTGAACCCGCACCGTATACTCGCCGACCTTTAACGGAATCCGCAATTGCCCGGCCTGCGTCTTGCGGCGGTAAAGCCTGTCATTGATGTAAACGTCCGCTCCGTCCTCTTTAGCGCTGATGACGACAGTTCCGGCGTTAGGATCGGATTTGACATAAACGGTCAGATTAGGGGCCGGCGTATAGGCCAGAACGAATCGCTGACGATCTTTGCCCTCGGTAATCTGCAGAAGGTGATCGGTCTTGCCGAGATCTTTCAGCGTCAAAGTGTCTGATCCAGCCTGTCCGACCGCATTCCCGTCCAGAGCCACATCCGCCCGGTCGGCGTTCGTGTTCAACTGGGCTTTGCCATCTTCAGACGAAACCAGCACCGCCATTACGTTGGAGGCCGTGGGCGAGCCAACCAGTTGCGGTGCTTGTCCCTCGCGAACGTCGTAACTGAATGCCGCGCTCGCATTGCTTCCGTTTACCTGAATGGAGTGGCGTCCCGGTTCAAGGCTATTCAGGATCAGCTCGCCGTCCTTCAATTCCTGCGCCGGCTTGTCATCAATGGTCACAGTCCCCGGGTTGAGGTCTGTGTAAAGGCGTAGAGCCGGCTTGGTGCTGACCGGGGTCGGTTTGGCAGCTTCAGTCTCGGACGCGTTCTTCTTCGGGCTGTCCGACTGGGCAGGTTGCGACGCCGTTTCCACAGGCATCAGGTTCAGCCTTCGCGCTGTTTGGATCAGGTAGAAGAAAGCGGCAAAAAGAATAATCGCGAAGAACAGGCCGATATAGATCGCCCGCTGCCAATTCTTGGCGTCCAGCCGCTGGACCTCCGGCGGAATCTCGGCTGCGTCGGATGGCTCCGCTCTCACCCGGCCGAAAAGGCCGGCCCCGTGGGACTCCCGCAGTTCTCTGGCGCGTTCAATGATCTCGTCCTGTGCCGCCGAGATCCGAAGCAGCGCATCGAAGTCGTCGCTGTAGACCCGCTTCAGCCTCCTAACGCGTTCAAACTGAACCCGCAGTTCCTCAACGGATCTGGAATCCCGGACTCGAGACTGAATCTGCTCCAGCTCGTCCAGTCCGGAGAAGGCATGTTGAGACGTATCCACCGAAAAGAGAACGGACCCTAGGCGTGATTATAGCGACAGTTGAGGTCGTTACCGTAGATTCAGTTTGGAACGGGGGTCCGGTGTCGCAGACCGGGGCTTCTTGCCCTTGAATCTTCGAGCCACCTGGCGGAAAACGAGAAGAAGTATGGCCAGCGTAATCCCCGCTCGCGACCAGAATTGGGGCGAGGCCGAGGCGCTCAATCCGAGAATCATGACGACCACGACAATGAGGGCAGCTCCCGCCGTCCACATCATCATGGAAAAGCGCATCGATGCCTTGCGATCCCGCTCGGCGCGCTCTTCATACTTGTTCATAGCCCGTCAATTTCAGGTTATCTCAACCGGGGGGACTTAGGGTGGTCGTAGAAAACGGGATGGACGCCTATCTCGCAGTCCGTAACACGCTGAATCCATGTCGCTCTTCCCGGCGAAATAGGCTGTCCGTCCCAGCTTTTAACATCCTCTACAGCAGAGATAAATAAAAACAGTAAGGATTAATTCATCCGGTTGTAACCTACTTGTAATGAAGGCTCGGTTACGCTGTGACTGAGCCGGAGAGCGTAATGCGAAAAGTTGCCGTAGTCGAAGATGATGCCGACCTGTACGCCTTGATCAAGTACAACTTGGAAAAGGAAGGGTTTGCCGTCACCGGAACTCAAACCGGGCGGGGGGTGGTTGAGCTTTGCCGTCGCGACAGGCCGGATCTGCTGTTGCTGGACATCATGCTTCCGGATTCGGATGGGCTCGAAATCTGCAAGGCCGTCCGGGCGCATCCGGAACTGGCGCACATTCCTATCATCTTCCTGACTGCCCGAGCCTCTGAAACGGACCGCATCGTGGGCCTCGAACTGGGTGCGAACGACTACATCGTAAAGCCGTTCTTCGTGCGTGAGTTGATTGCGCGCATCAAGATTCAGTTCCGCGGGCAGACCAATGCCACTCGCGTTCTGAAAGCCGCAGGGCTAGAACTCGACCGCAGCAGCTGCCAGGCGAAGCTCGAAGGCAATCTGCTAACCCTGACCGCCACCGAGTTCCGGCTGTTGGAGTTTCTGATGAGCCGTCCGGGCGTCGTATTCAGTCGTGAGCAACTGCTGGACGCGGTCTGGGGGCACGATCGCGCCGTAACGGATCGCACCGTCGATGTCTATGTCCTGAGGCTTCGGCAGAAGATTGAGGTAGATCCTGCCAATCCGGTCTTCATCCGATCGGTGCGCGGATTCGGGTATAGCTTCAACGATTCGCTGGTGCAGGTCCCTGAGCCCGAACAGCCCGCCTCGGCGGCCACCGCGCAGTGGTAATCAACGGCATGATTAAGCCGGCCTGAAATAATCGGGGGAATGCGAATTTTCAAGGCGGTCCATTCGCCTTGGCTGTTGATCCTCATTCCGATTTTCGCTTCTGGTCAATCAGAACGGCTGCGCGGCTTCCTCACTCGCGACGCGGCGGCCGAAAGGGTGTTGGAGAGCCGGGCCCAGGCGCTGCCCGACACCACGAATCTGCGCAAATATCTGAACTTCCTGGCCGGGGCTCCCCATTACGCCGGATCGCCTCGCTCCAAGGCCAGTGCCGAATACATCGCCGCGCTGCTGAGGCGCTGGGGCTTGGATACGGAGATCGAACGCTTCGATGTGGTGATGCCGTACCCCACAGTGAGGCGTCTCGAAGTCGTAGGGCCGAAACGCTACGTCGCAAGGTTGAAAGAGCCGCCCGTTCCCGAGGATCCGGACAGCACCGATCTCTACCAGCTTCCAACCTATAATGCGTACGGCGCGACGGGTGAGGCCAGAGCCGAAGTCGTGTATGCGAATTTCGGTGTCCCTGAAGACTACGATTGGCTGGCTAAGCAGGGCATCGACGTCAAAGGCAAGATTGTCCTCACGCGTTATGGCAAAAGCTGGCGCGGAATCAAACCCAAGGTGGCCGAGGAGCATGGCGCTCTTGCCTGTTTGATCTACTCGGACCCGCACGAAGACGGCTACTACGAAGGCGACGTCTACCCCAAAGGGCCAATGCGGCCGCCGGACGGCGTGCAACGGGGCAGCGTGCTCGATATGACCCTGTATCCGGGCGACCCGACGACGCCGGGCTGGGCCTCCGACCGCGATGCCAGGCGGCTCCCGCTGTCCGAAGCGAAGACCGTGATGAAGATTCCGGTTTTGCCGATCTCCTACGCCGACGCCGAGCCGATTCTCGCGCAACTCGCCGGTCCTCTGGTACCGCGAGACTGGCGAGGAGCGCTGCCCGTCACGTATCATGCAGGCCCGGGCGCTGCGGTCGTGCATATCAAGACGGATTACGACTGGACCGTCAAGCCTGTTTTCGACGTGATCGCGACTATCCCGGGCGGGGCAGTCCCCGACCAGTGGGTGCTTGCCGGCAATCATCATGACGCCTGGGTCAACGGCGCGGACGATCCGGTCTCGGGCGTCGTGGCGCTCCTTGAAACCGCCCGTTCGCTTTCCACCCTGCAGAAAACCGGATGGAAGCCGAAGCGAACCATCAAGTTTGCCTTTTGGGATGCCGAAGAGTTTGGGCTTATCGGATCCACCGAATGGGTGGAGAAGCACCAGGACGAACTGCGGCAGAAAGCGGTGGCGTACCTCAACTCCGACAACACCGGCCGCGGCTGGCTGAACGTCGGCGGTTCTCACACTCTCGAAGAGTTTGTGACCGAAGTGGCGGATTCCCTTCTTCAGCCGGGGACCAACGCTTCGCTCGCCCAGTACGCAGTGCATCATCCGTCCCCGGCTGAGACAGAGCCGCCAAACGCGAAAGATGGGACTTTCGCTCTCTCGGCCCTGGGCGCAGGCTCCGATTTTCAGGGATTCCTGGATTACCTCGGGATCGCAAGCCTGAACGAAGGTTTCGAAGGCCAAACCAAGAGCGGCATTTACCACTCCGTCTACGATTCCATCTTTTGGTACTCGCATTTTTCAGATAGTAGCCAGGTGGACGGACGGGCGCTTGCTCAGTTCACCGCCACAGCCCTGCTCCGCCTTTCCAACTGCTCGCTGCTTCCGTTCGAGTTCGGCCGCTTCGTTCGCACAGTCGGCAGATACGCCGATGAAGTGCAAAGGGCGGCCGAAGTGGGCGGGCACAAGCTCGACCTCAGCGGCATTCGCAGGCAGCTGGAAGTCCTGGAGAACACCAGCCAGAACTACGAAGCTTTGTTGGAGGTGACGGTGGCCAAACCCGCGCTCCACCCCGTCCGACTCGAGGAGTTCAATCGCAAACTGATTGAGACCGAAAGAGCGTTGACGCGGCCGGAAGGCCTGCCAAACCGTCCCTGGTACAAGCATCAGATTTATGCACCGGGCTTCTATACCGGATACGCCGTCAAGACACTGCCGGGAATCCGCGAAGCTGTGGAGATGAAAGACTGGAAGCTCGCCCAGCAACAAGCCGCGACGGTCGAGCACTGCCTGGAGGACATGAACGTGGTGGTCAGCGAAGCCACCAGCCAGATGTCCGGTCTCTAGCGGACCCCGAACCCCGACAGGTTCTCCAAGGACGCATCCTTCTCCTCCACCCCGCGCACTCGGGCCATCCGCGGGCCAACATGGAGCGCAGCGAATAAGTCGTCGAGGCGATCGGGCGTCCCAACCGCATACACCTCGACGCGGCCGTCCTCCAGATTGCGCGCCCATCCCCCGACACCCAGACTCGCCGCCTTATGCTGCGCGAAGGCGCGAAACCCGACTCCTTGCACCATCCCGCTGACGAACCATCGCTTGGCTATCTTACGTTGCATTTCCGGAAGATATGACCAGTTTGCCAAACTAGAAGTTAGTTCCATGGCATTCCCTGTACAGCGTTTGCGCCGTTTGCGTTCCTCTGAATCGATGCGGCGTCTTGTCCGGGAGACCAGTTTGTCTCCTTCGCAATTCATCCTTCCGCTTTTCGTCTGTCCGGGTGAAGGCATTCGAAAAGAGATTCGTTCAATGCCGGGCAATGCCCAGCTTTCAATCGACAATCTGGTCATTGAAGCCGAAGAGTGCCGGCGGCTGGGCATCGGCGGCATCATTCTATTCGGTATTCCCGAAGAAAAAGACGAACATGCCTCCGGCGCTTACGCTTCTGACGGCATCACCCAGCGTGCAGTCCGGGCGCTGAAACGCGAAGTCCCCGAACTGCTTGTGATCACGGACGTTTGCAACTGTGAGTACACCAGCCACGGCCACTGCGGGCTGATTGTGGACGGCGACGTGTCGAACGACGAGACGCTCAAATGGCTTTCGAAGACCGCTGTTTCGCACGCCGAAGCGGGCGCCGACATCGTTGCGCCCAGCGACATGATGGACGGCCGGGTAGCAGCCATCCGCGCGGCGCTCGACGCGAACGGGCATTTCAAAACTCCGATTCTTTCCTACGCCGCCAAGTACGCCTCTGCGTTCTATGGTCCTTTCCGCGAGGCGGCCGAATCCACCCCTCAGTTCGGAGATCGCCGAAGTTATCAAATGGACCCGGGAAACGCTCGGGAAGCTATGCGCGAGATCGCAGCCGATCTCGAAGAAGGCGCTGACATGATCATGGTCAAGCCTGCCATGCCTTACCTCGACATCCTGCGCGAGGCGCGTCGGGCCATCGACGTACCTCTGGGGGCATACCAGGTGAGCGGCGAGTTCAGCATGATCATGGCCGCGGCCGCGAACGGTTGGCTGGATCTGGAGAGCACGATGATCGAGAGTCTCACCAGCATCCGCCGCGCCGGGGCCGACTTCACCCTCACCTACTTTGCCAAAGCGGCCAGCGCGCTGCTGTAAGCTCATGTTCCAGGGGGGACAGGATGGCATCGGTCACAAGTGCGAAAGCCGTCAAGGGCTCAAAGATATCTGTTCACGCGTTGGGAGTGATGTGCGGGTTGACGGCCGGAGCATGGTTGGGCGCCGCCGAAGCTCCGACTAAGCTGGTCACCGTCGGCCTTTCGCCCTACGCCATCTCGCTATGCATGGTGATGGGGGTCTTCACCGCGCGCTGGACCTTCCCCACGCTGCTCAAGGGCACAGGTTACGTCTTCCGCGATCTCATGGAGAAAAAACACCTGATCGTGTGGGCGCTTCTGGCCGGAGTGTTATGGGCCATCGCGAACACACTGACGGTTTATGCGATCAAGGATGTGGGCCTCTCTGTGGCCTTTCCCCTCTGGAACATCAACTCTCTGATCGGGCTCTTCTGGGGCAGAGTGCTTTTTCACGAGCTTGAAGGAGCGGGGCGCAAGAACATCGTCAAAACTGTGCTCGGCGCGGTCGCGATCGTGATAGCAGCGGTGATGCTCGCCT
>JAOAPP010000270.1 GCA_025462985.1 Bryobacterales bacterium
GATCAGATAGAAGCCAAGGATAGCAAAGCGCCGAAACTAAGTGCATCAGCGAAGGCGTTGAGCCGCTAGCCTACATTTCTGGCGTGCAGAAAGGCGCGCGGGGACTGGAATAAATTCAACTGCCGCTGAGGCATGCTTCGATCGAAACCACCGAACGCTACCTCGGCAACCAACAGGACCCTCGTCCAGGGCATCAACAACGACCGGATTGAAATTTCGGATCGAGCGCTATTACGTTCGAACGAGCCATATTCCTGTATTCGAGACTCGTTCAAACGCCTCAAGGTCTTCCCCTGAAGATGTAGCGGAGATCACAGTGCTCGACTTCCTTCTCCGCTGAGGTGTGAAACTCAGGATATCGGAGCCTTGTAGGCTCCGAATAATCATGGTAGTCTTGGTTCACATGAGAGCAGCTGTTGGCGAATTGGAAGAGATCCGTGAAGTCTTTGGACTCACTAGATCCGAAATAGCCGATCTCCTTGGTCGTCGTGCTCAATCCATTGTCGAGTGGGAAACCCGAGGGATACCGCGCGAGAAGCGCGCCTCGGTGGAACGTCTCTTCGACCTTGCACAGGTATTCCGTAAACGTGTGATAGCGTCTCGCATTCCGGAAATCGTGCGCACGCCAGATTCATGGCTCGGCAATCGAACGATTCTTGAGACTCTGCGTGCCGAGGGGGTCGATCCGATCTATACGTATCTCGGACGGCTGTTCAGCTACGGCGGCACGTGAGCGAGCGTATATCTGACAGTTCACCGTGACGGATCCTATTATCGGGTAGTCGCACCAGACTGGACCGATCCGGCTGATACGGCTTACTCAAAGCAATGTGGTGGCCGCTGGAATCCAGTCGGCGAATTTGGCGCTCTATACCTAAACGCCACCGTCGAAGTGGCAGCAGCAAATGCGCGTGCCCAACATTCTGGGCGGGCCATTAAGCTTTTCGATCTACTGCCAGAAGCGCGTCCAGAACTTGTTACGTTTAAGGTCCCGATCGTCAACGCGCTTGACGCGTGCACACCAAGTGGCATAGCGGCGCTTGGCTTTGCGAATACCTTTCCTTACGGCGTAACCTGGCCAGCTTGCCAGACGATCGCACGAGAAGCGCACGCGGCTGGACTGGCGGGCGTGGCAGCGCTGTCTAATGCCGAAGCCACCGCAGATACGTGCGTTGGCGAAGAACTAGCGTTATTTGAGGAGGTTCCGGTCGGCGAACTGCAGGCCCGGCGTAAATTTCACGAGTGGTATCCCGATCCGATCCCTGGATAGCCGTGACGATCGAAATCTGTGAGGCGCATTGTCACAATGGCTACCTGTTTCGGGCCGCTGCCAGCCGAGGGCGTACGGTGAACTCCCAGCTAGGGTGCATTCACTTTCCTGGCAGAGACCCGCGCTTCTCGGCCCATCGTCTGGCGATTATGGCACTGGACGGGTCGGGTGGCCCGCGAAAAATCAGCGTTCTGGGAAGCGATGATCCGCATCGTGCGTTTAGTCTTGATATGGCTGGCGAAGCCCTGCGAACGGTCGCGCGCGATCCCGCGGTTCCCGCCAGTTCGACGATTGAGGCACGTCCGCCGGTGTGTCGAATAAAGCCAGTCGGCCACACGCTGCCCCTGCTTGATGAAATCAGAGCCCAGAAAGGAAACGTAATCCTCGCCGGCTTTCCCCTCCGCCTCGCGATCGATCAAGAAACGGGAATTCTCGCTTCCTTTGCGGACACGAGCGCCGGCGTCAGCCCTTCGAATTCTCGAAGGGCGAGAAAGATCGCCGAAACCCTGCGGGCGATAAGGTCTTCGACGTCTGCCACCTGCTTCGCTGTCTGACCCTGTGCATCCGTGGTCACGATCTCGCATGTGCTGGCTCGTCTCAGCGCCTCGTTCTCAGGCTGTTTGTTTCGGCGATTCGCCTCGGGTTGTTGTTCTCCATTTGTGAAAAGCTGACCGTCGGTCTAGTCCGTTTGCGAATACAGCCGCTTGAGGCAATCGCGACGGATTTGGAGACGGCATACTGGGGGCAGTAGGGGACCACGTAGGGCGCAGCACGTAGTTGTTCAATCTACTCCTGAACGGAATGGAGTCGATGGATGCAATTAGCGATGGCCAAAACGAACCTGACCCGGTCCAAGCACGAACGAGCCGACGTGCGCGTAGACGTCCAAGCTCACCGTACAGGAATTGCGGAGCCGGAATGGGTTTTCGAAGCGTTCTTCACCACCAAAGAAAGAGGAATGGGATAGGAGATCCGTGGTACTCGCAACTCCTATGGCCGATGTTGAAATCAAACATTGAAGGAAGCGAACTCGCTACGGACGGACCAGTGGTGAGACTCGATCAGCCCATAGCTCCTCCAAAGCGGAGCGCGTGTTGAATGGCACCCGACACTTACTGGTGTGAAGGCACGGCGCCACAATCGAAGTGCCCTGACGCGGTGCCGTCTTTCAGCGCGAAGCTTCCCGAGTGGCCGTCGGCGGCAACAACCACGGTCCCCAGTCCCATATAACTATCCTCGAGCGCCGTCTTGCCGAGATACACGGCAATTATCTCGTTCGAATAGCTTCCCGGTCCGGTGTACTTCGCCTTGTTCGCGTGCAACTGGTCCGCCATCGTTGAGGCGGGACCAATCGTCAAAGCGAGCGTCGGCAGCGTGCTCGGACCCCAGGTGCCGGAGAACGTATCGCCGCTCAGAATCCGGCAGCCGCCAGACGTCGCCACCCGTGCCTTGGGCTTTTCAATCGTCGCGGTCGGCTCTGCAGCAGCGCAGAGGATCGCAAATGCCGAGCTGACGATCGACGCCGCTGTAAGCCGTTTCAAGTCCAATTCCATGGTCATCTCAAAAGGATTCTACTGCTTCAATCGCCAGGGTAAGATGGGCCGTCCACGCTCCCCAATCCCTTCACTGACGGCTCCTCACGCTTCGGCAGTGGCCCGGTCAACGTCCACAGCATCGTCGAACAAACCAGCGGGATAATGCCAAACCCGACAAACACGGGAGCATACGAGAAATGCTGGATCACCCCGCCTGCTATCAGCGTGAACAGCATCCCTCCGAAGCCCGCGCCCATACTCGCAAGACCCCAGACCGAAGCAACCGATTCCTTTGAAAACGCATCAGCCGTGAACGCCAGCATCGTCACGTTTGCCCCCGTGTACCCCGCCATCGCGATCGCAACGCAACCGGTAGCAACCCACGGTGAAGGCGACAGCACTGCTGGGATGGAGAAGAGCATCAGGAGCGTGCAGATGGTCACCGCAAGCTTGCGCGCCTTGGCTGTTTCCATCCGGCGTCGCATAAAGGCGGGCGAGAGAAATCCACCGAGCACATTGCCGAGCGCCGCCACAAAAAACGGAATCCACGCATATTTCCCAATCGCCGCGAGGTTGAACTTATGAACCTGCTTCAGATACTCAGGGAACCAGAAAACATAGAAGTACCAGGCCGGATCGAGAAACACTTTCGCCAGGGTAAAGCTCCACACGAACCGCATCCGCAGCAGCTTCAGAACCGGCTGGGGAGGACGCTTGCTCAGCGCGGTCTCATGCGGCGTTTTATAAATCGAAAGCCATGCGATCAGCCAAACAAAGCCCAGAATCCCGATAAACAGAAAGGCTGCACGCCAACCCACCTGAAGCACGATAAATGCAATTATCGGCGGCGCGAGAATCACCCCGATGGTGGAACCGCTGTTGAAGATGCCCGAGGCAAGCGCCCGTTCGCGTTCGGGGAACCACTCCGCCACTACTTTGACTCCGGCCGGCCAGTTACCCGCCTCTCCCATACCGAGCAGAAAGCGAAACACACCCAAGCTGAAGGCTCCTCTTGCGAAAACGTGCAGCATGGAGCTCACGGACCACCACAGCATGCAAAGCGCATATCCGGAGCGCGTGCCAAGCCGGTCAATCAGCGGACCGGATACGCCGTTCATCAACGTGTACGCCAGCAGAAACGCAGACACGACGCGAGAGTAGTCAACGCTGTCCATATGGAACTGGTCCAGCAGGACCGGCGCAACGACAGACAAGGTTTGCCGATCGAGGTAATTGACTACCGTTGCAAAGAAGGCCAGGCTGATCATAAGCCAGCGCTGCCGATGCGGCGAAGCAGTCATCGATCTGCCCGCTCGTTACCGCCGTGGGTGGTCATAGTAGCCCCACTCATCATATGCACCCAACTGTTCACAGCACGTCGGTAAACACGAAGCCATCGCGTTCGACGATCTCGCCCCGCTCAACCTGGATCAGGCTCGAGAACGCCGGGACCTCGTAGACAAAGGTATGAAATTCCCCATTCTCACCACATGGATCGACGGAACCGGGCAAATCGGCTATAAAGGCCGCATCGAAATCGCGGCCAGCATAGCCGCGGTCCAGTTTCTTGGGATCGACACAGGTCAGTTTGGCTCTCACACCGCCGCGGACATCCAGATAATGTTCCAAATCGAGAACCTGCTGTTGCCGTCCGTAGCACCGTTCGTGGCGTGCCACGCAGCCACCGCCGTGCCAGAGTTCGATCACGCTGGTCCGAACGACAAGCCTTTCGAGGAACAGCACTCGCAGACGTCAGTCGCTGT
>JAOAPP010000653.1 GCA_025462985.1 Bryobacterales bacterium
CAGAACGGCGTGTTGTGATCGATAAAGCCCGTCGCGAGGAACAGGGTCGCCGGGACGCCATAACGCGCCAGAATGGGCTTGGAATTGACTAGATTGTCGCGGTAGCCGTCGTCGAACGTGATCGCGACGGCATTCGCCGGCAACGTCTTGCTCCGGAGCCGATCGACCAACTCGTCCATGGACATGGGTGTGCGGTGATGCTTTAAGTAGGCGATCTGCTCTTCGAATCGCTCGGGATCTACCGCAAGTCCCCAGGGGTCGTGTCGAGCAAACGCTACCCGGTGATACATGAGGATCACGGGCCGCGGTAGTAGAGGCCGGATAGCGGCGCGCATTCTCGAAATGATGCGGGGGACCGGCATTCAGACCTTCCGGGCCCGCAGAGTGATGGTAACGGGATAAGCCGGATCATAAATGTCCAGCTTGGCTCGATCGACTTCCTCAAGGGCCGCGCCTTGCAGGAATGCGGTGGCAGCAAATACATTGCCATACGCCTTAATCTCCAGTTCAGGGCCGAAGTGCGGTTCGAACAGTTTACGGATGGACACGGCCGTGAGGGACCAGCACCAGTTATCTCCCCATTCCCCTCGATCGATCTGACTGATGCCCGGTACCGTCAAAAGAAGAATGCCCCCCGGCCGAAGCGCGGCGTGAAGCCGCTTAACAGCTTGCTCGAGGTCGAAAATCAAATGAAGTGTCTGGGTCACAAGGATGCAGTCAAATGCACGATCGGGAAGCACATCGGGCTGTGTCAAATCACCCACCAGGCTGGCGTTCGGATGTTTCACATCGAGGTGAAGCACATCCTGCCTGGTGATCTTGGATCCACCGTAGCGTCGACTATAGGCGTCGTCCCCGACCTCCAGCACACGTCCTTTGATATCTGCGGTTCTGCCAGCAAGAAAGTTCTCAATGTAGTACCTATCAATAGGTCTCCCTCGGTCCCATCCGAAGGCGAGACTGATCGGTGTCGTAGTTCCCAATCGGCCAAAATCGATAGCCCCCACTGGTGGTGGCCAGGTGCCGCGGCCGTGAGACAGTAGACCATATAGTCGGCTGTTCCGCAGACGACCCGTCGTATGTTTCTCCACAAAACCCGCAAGCTTCCGTAGCATCCCCATCTCAGCGACCGGCGCCTTCTGTCCATTCCACTGCACTAGCTGCCCTGTTTCGTACCAATCTTTCCAATTGCGCTGCCCTGCGCGCCAAGCCTTGCGATGCGTTCGAGTTTTACCGCGATGCCGATCGAGTACAGCGAGCACCGCCTGCAGCATCTCCCCCCTCTCCTTCGACACATTGCCTCCGTGCCATCTGTACTCGGCGATGATTTCAGGATGTGACGCGATCGGATAGCTGAGTGCGAGACGAAGGTAAAGATCGTAGTCTTCGCATCTGCGCAGTTCTTCGTCGAAGCCACCCAGCGCAAGAAGAACTTCACGGCGGTACAGGGCAGTCGCGTGCATACCAATGCGGTTGCCCGTAAGCAGGTCGGCGTACGGGTCCTCGCCAAGAGGTTGGAACAGGTCCACGCTGAGCGGGCTTCCATCCGCCTGGATTCGCCGGTGTCCGCCGTAGACCATCGCCGCCTCAGGCTGTCGCGCAAAGCAAGCGAGGCCCGCCTCAATCGCGTTGGGCTCTAATCTGTCATCAGCGTCGAGAAAGGAGATATACCGGGAACTGGCGAAATGAAGGCCCGCGTTGCGTGCGCTCGAAAGGCCGCCATTGCTCTTCCGAAGCAACCTGATTTGCGGAAAGTCCGCGAATACCGGCGCTGGACTCACCTCCGAACCATCGTCGACCACGATCACCTCGTCTGCAGGACGCTTCTGAGCGATGACGCTCGATATCGCCTCACGCAGAAAAGCGGCGTCGTTGTAGGTGGTGAGCACCACCGCGACGCTCTCGCCCACGTTCGGGATATCGATGGTTCCAGATACTTCAGCTTTGCTGGCGAGTCCCATGCAACCCTCCCCCAATTTGGGCATGCATTTATACTCGCGACGATCTTAGCTAATTCCGCTACACTGTGCAAAATCCGCTCGACACAAATCAAACGCGGAGGCGATGGTTTGCTCATGAAACCGCTGAATTTATTCGGGTCGAACTGGAACCTTGCTGCGCTTTCACGTCGCTACATCTGGACAGCTTTCGTTGTCACGTTCTTAGCGTTGTCGATCGGCTTGCTTGAGGGCGTTGGTGTAAGCCTTCTTATCCCCCTCCTCTCGACCTTCACCGGTAGCTTCTCAACCGCGAGCAGCGGAGGGGCTTTGGGGTTGATCCAGCGCTTCGCCGAAGGTTACAGCCGAAACGAACGATTATTGATCGTCAGTTCGGTAATCTTTGCCTTCGTTGTGCTCAAGAGTACATTTCAGGTTCTGGCGAACACGTTTGCAGCGTGGGTGGAAGGCCGCGTCGGCCAGGACATTCGTTGTGCGCTGTCCGACAGCTTACACAGCGTTGGATATTCCTTCTTCCTTGTCCAGGAGCCTGCGCGGCTGGTGAACATTCTCGCCACCGAGTCGTGGAAGGCCTCTGATGCCATACGCATTCTGCTCAATCGGATCGCCGCGATAGCGGC
>JAOAPP010000333.1 GCA_025462985.1 Bryobacterales bacterium
GGTTCCCGCTTTCTGGCCAGCGTCACGTTCACGTCATAGCGCGACTCATACGTAAACCTGCGTGGATTTTCCGAGTTCAGCCAAGATCTCAGCGAGAGCAAGGAAGCCGGCTCGAAATAAAGCGGGCTGCTGGAAGCGGCTCCCGATGCCATGGTGGTGGTGAACGAAGAGGGCGAGATCGTCCTGCTGAATGTTCAGGCCGAGAAGCAGTTCGGCTACTCCCGCGATGAGCTCATCGGGCAGCAGGTCAGGAACATCGTCCCGGAGGGATTCGCCGAGCGGCTGATCGCTGACGGTCTTCGACCCGCCGCGGAGGCGCTGGCGCAGCAGATCGGCGCAGGGATCGATCTGACCGGTCTGAGGAAGGACGGAAGCCAGTTCCCGATCGAGATCATGCTCAGCCCGCTGGCGAACGCTGAAGGAATTCTCATCACAGCAGCAATCCGGAACATCAGCAGACGAAAAGATGCTGAAAAGCATCTGGCGCAGATGGAAAGCCGTTATCGCGGCCTGCTCGAGGCAGCTCCCGACGCGATGGTGGTCGTGAACGAGCGTGGCGAGATCGTTCTCCTGAATGTTCAGGCGGAGAAACAATTCGGATATTCACGCGACGAGCTTTTTGGGCAACAGGTCAGAAACATCATTCCCCAGGGCTTTGCGGAGCGGCTGATTGCGGACGGACTTCGGTCCACTGCGGAGGCGCTCGCGCAACAGATCGGAACCGGAATCGAGCTCACGGGTCGCCGAAAGGACGGCAGTGAGTTTCCGATCGAGATCATGCTCAGCCCTCTGGAGGATGCTGACGGGGTCCTCGTGACGGCGGCGATCCGCGACATCACCACACGGCAGATCGCCGCAGCGCATCTCCTGCAGAAGGTGGACGAGCTGAACCGCTCGAATGAGGAGTTGGGCCAGTTTGCCTACATTGCCTCGCATGATTTACAGGAACCTTTGCGAATGGTCGCCAGCTATACGCAACTCCTGTCCAGACGATACAAAGGGAAGCTCGACGCTGACGCCGACGAGTTCATTGCTTTCGCAGTAGACGGTGCCAACCGGATGCAGCGACTGATTCAGGATCTCCTCGCCTATTCGCGCGTCGGAACGGCCGGAAGTGTTCTGGGGCCCACATCCAGTGAGAAAGCATTGCGGCTGGCCCTTGCCAACCTGGGCAGCGCCATCGAACAGTACGGGGCTGTCGTGACGCACGACGCGCTGCCGGTCGTCGTTGCGGACGAAATGCAACTCGTGCAGCTCTTTCAGAATCTTGTGGGCAACGCCATCAAGTACCAGCGCCCCGGCATTCCCCGAGTCCACATCTCCGCCATATCAGAAGAAAAGAAATGGAGCTTTTCAGTCAAAGACAACGGGCTCGGAATCGACGCGAGATATACCGAAAAAATCTTCGGAATGTTCCAGCGGCTGCATAAACGCGACGAGTTCGCCGGAACAGGAATCGGACTGGCCATCTGCAGAAAGATCGTTGAACGGCACGATGGCAACATCACCGTCGAATCGAAGCCCGGTGTGGGCTCTACATTTCGCTTCTCGCTTTCAGGAGCGGAAGGACATTATGACAACGCGTAAACAAGACGGCATGCCATTAGAGGTTCTTCTTGTCGAAGACAGTCCGGGAGACGTCCGGCTTACCCAGGAAGCATTCCGCGATGCTCAAGCGCTCATCAATCTTCATATAGCGTTCGACGGAGTGGACGCTATGGAGTTCTTAAATCGGGAAGGGACCCACGGTGGCGCCCCAAGGCCTGATTTCATCCTGCTCGATCTGAATCTCCCGAGGATGGATGGCCGCGAGGTGCTGGTACAGATCAAGAGCGATGAAAGCTTGAGAACGATCCCGGTCGTCATCCTGACTACCTCGGAGGACGAAGCGGACATCGTAAAGAGCTACGAACTGCAGGCGAATTGCTATCTCAAGAAGCCGGTGCAATTCGAAGCGTTTGAAAAACTAGTCAGGAGCATCAACGATTTCTGGCTGACTACCGTTACCCTGCCTCAACAGAGACGCGCCTGATGAGCGCACGATCAATCACGAAGCTTCTTCTCATCGAGGACAACCCGGGCGACGCGCGCTTGTTCCGCGAAATGTTCAGGGAGCAGGGTCCGCATAACACCGAGATCACGCATGTCACGACGATGGCCGGTGCGGAACGCTATCTTTCGCTGCATACAGTGGACATCATTCTGCTCGATCTGGGGCTGCCGGACGCCGACGGACTCGACGCGGTACGGCGGGCGCACACCGCAGCACCGCGAGTGCCGCTAGTGGTGCTGACCGTGTTGGACGATGAGTCGCTCGCCGTACGCGCTCTGCAGGAAGGTGCGCAGGACTATCTCATCAAAGGGCAGATCGAGAGTGGGCTCCTCCGAGCCCTTCGGTATGCCATTGAGCGCAAGATCATGGAAGACGTTCTTTTCAAGGAACGGAGTCGAAGTGAAGAGGGCTGGGCCCGTCTGGCCGCGATTCATGAGGCCACACCAGATCTCGTGAGCATCAGCGACGTAGCCGGCAGGTTGCTCTACATCAACCGCGGCGGACGATCCATGATCGGCATGGATGAAGGAGTCGACGTCACCGGGTACAGGATTGCCGACTTTCTCCGCAATCCGGAGACCCACATCATCGCCACCGAAGGGATTCCAAAGGCAGTCCTCGACGGGATCTGGCGCGGGGAAACGGAGCTGCTCAGGCGTGATGGAGTCGTGGTCTCGATCTCGATGATCATTCTGGCGCACAAACGATCGGACGGATCGGTGGAGTTCGTCTCCACGATGGCAAGGGATATCACCGCTCACCGTCTCCTGGAAGCGCATCTTCGGCAGGCCCAGAAAATGGAGGCCGTCGGTCAGTTGGCGGCGGGAGTGGCCCACGAGTTCAACAACCTGCTGCAGGCCTTGATGTCGATGGCGACCATCCTGCGAATGCCCACCGGCGCAGTCTCCAGCGCGAAGATTGGAGCGGACATGGAAGCTCAAATCAAACGCGGTGCGAACCTCACGCAGCAACTCCTCTTGTTCTCGCGCGACGTCGCCATTGCGAAGGTCGATCTCGATCTTCAGGAGCAGGTGCAAAAGGCAAGTGCCCTCCTCCGGCAATTGATTCCCGAGAACATCAGGGTCGTTCTGGAGATCCCGGCGCAACGCCTGTTCGTTCAGGGCGATGCCGGGCAGATGCAGCAGTTGCTCCTGAACCTTGCCATCAATGCGCGGGACGCCATGCCGGACGGCGGCACGCTCACGTTGCGTGCCGGAGCCTGCGGCGTAGAGGTGTATCTCGAAGTCGAAGATACGGGCAGCGGAATCACGGAAGAGACACGCGCGCACATGTTCGAGCCGTTTTTCAGTACGAAAGATCTGGGAAAAGGAACAGGTCTTGGCCTGGCGGTGGTGCATGGAATCGTCGTGGAGCACGCCGGTCGGATCGAGGTGGACAGTATCCCCGGCAAAGGAAGCTGTTTTCGAGTCGTCCTCCCCGCTTCGCTGGGCGAAGGAACGCCTGCCCCTGACCTCATCGAGGAGGCCGCGGAGCCGGCTGGTCGCGGGTACGTGCTGCTGGTGGAAGACGACGGGTGCGTTCGCGAAGGAATCACAGTGTTGCTGGAAGCGATCGGTTATAGCGTGATCGCGCTGAGCAGCGGCGAGGAGGCATTGGCAATACCGCAGGAACAGCGTCCGGATCTTCTGCTCACGGACGTTACCCTGGCGGGGATCGGTGGGGCCACCCTGGGCGAGCTGTTGTGCAAACGCTGGCCTTCAATGAGGGTCGTGCTGATGTCCGGCTACTTCGAAGAGGCCTCCCGGACCAATGCCGGAGACCGTGGTTGGCACTTTCTTCAGAAACCGTTCGACATGAGCCAACTGACGGTCCATCTGCGCGAGGCGTTGCAGGAGGGTTCTGCGATCTTCATCCCGCCTGCGCTGCTGAAAGAGGAGATGACAGAAAAAGCTCGCTGCTGAGGGGGAGCATGCCGAGGAGGGCCGCCACTGGTTACGCAGCCGACCGCAGCCAATACCGCGAAGGGTTTCGCGGCCGCAGCGAAGCCGATTCTCGACAGCGTCGACTCATTAGAGGCCGCGTTCACGCGAGCGTAAGGAATGCGTGATCAGAACTTGAATTGCGCCAGGGCCAGGAAGAAATCGCCGGAATGGCCGCCGGCTTTCCTCACCGATCCGCCCGGCGTGAAATGGGCGTAATTGGCGGCGACCGTCAGGTGGGCAGATGCCTTCCACGCCAGGATCGCGCTCGCCTGACGGCCGATGAAGCGGTCATGGGTTGCCGTGGCCTTCACCGGCACGAGCGGAGGTGCATAGAAGGCATCCGCCTCGTTCTCCCTCCACAGCGCGCTCAAGGCGAGGTTTGCGCTCACGCCCCTGGCGAGATCGAAGGTGATGCTGGGTTGAAGATTCATGAGGTTGGCTGGCTCGAAGAGCCTCACCAGCGAGTAGTAACGAAGCGCCGGGTAGAGTGGATTGAACGTGCCCAGGCCATCGTCCTGCAGGTTGCTGTCGCCGCTCGCTGCATCTGCCTTGATACCCAGTCGTGGCGAACGCGGAAATTCCGTGAGGGTATATCCCCAATTGGAGGAGATCATCCAGGCGCGGATTCCGGCAGCTCCAAAGGAACCGAACTGGTAGGCCGCTTCCACATCCCAGTCGAGCTTCGACTCAGTGTCCGTCGTCTGACGGGAAGCGAAGTTGAGCTCTTCTTCGTCCAGGTCAACTCCGGTTCGATTCCCGAAAAAGCGCGCGCCGACGGTGTGCCGGTGCTCGCGCGCAAGACCTTGCGCAAAGGGAGCATTCCTGCGGTCCAGCCCCAGATAATAGACGTCGAGATGGAGACCGCTGCTCTGCGATACAGGGCCGGTGGCATAGAGGCCCCAGAAGAGCTGCGTTCGGTCCGTGACATCGTTGAAGACTCCCAATCGCGGAGTCACAGGCCGAACGACGAACGCATCGAGACGTTTCCCGTTCCCTTCTTTCCAGAACGCTCGCAGTCCGTCGAACGTGCGCCTTACGTTCGGAGCCTCGCGGAGTGACACGAGACGCGACGATCCGAAAAGCATGTCCTCGCGCCCGATCCGTAACGTCAAGTCCCCGCGTTTCCCCAGAGGAACTGCCACATCGGCAAACGCTTGAAGGACGTCGAGCGAATCCTGTTCGAACGTCGACGGTGTTTTCGTCGTTCCCTCGGTTTCGCCGTTGACGAATTCGACGAATGTTCGGAATTGCGGTCCCAGGTGAACGTCGGCAAACAGGAAGGCTCGGTGATAGACATCCGCGTTGCGGACCGGAGACGGCAAGCCGAACGCCGGATTGCGAGTGTCTTGAACGCGTTCCCGCAGCTCACCGCCGAGGGTAAGAAACCATGGCCGGTCGCTGCGGAGCGGAATGCACTTGATCGGGTCGAAGAGATCCGCTCGCTTCGACGGCCCGCACAGGAACG
>JAOAPP010000351.1 GCA_025462985.1 Bryobacterales bacterium
GATATCCGGCGCGCCAGCCCAGTTGGAGTAGGTGCATTTCATCTGCGTTTAGCGACGATTAGCGTGATGTCATCGTGTTGTTCTCGAGCGCTGAACCGTTGCAGCTCTTCAATAATGGACGCAAGCAACGCCTGCGAAGGCAGCTCACGGTGCCTCCGTATTGCTTCAACGAGGCGCTCTTCTCCGAACTCTTCTTCTGCAGCATTGAACGACTCCGTTACTCCGTCTGTGTAGAGTACGAGCGTGTCTCCCAGGAAAATCTGGAGCTCTTCCATAGAGCAATGCCACTCCTCGAAGAGTCCCAAAACGGTGCAGGTGGATTCGAGTCGTTCCAAGGTCTCATCGGCGCGAAGGAGAAGGGCGGAAAGATGCCCACAATTCGCGTAGCGCAAGCGCTGCGCCGCGCCGTCATATTCGGCGAAAATGAGCGTCGCGTAGGCGTTGTCGGTGGTGTTCTGGTAGAAAAGCTGGTTCACTGATTGTAGGAGGCCTTCCGGCTGGTCCAAGGCCTTTGCAGACTGGCTGCGGAGATTGGCCTGCAGATTGGCCATCAACAGCGCAGCAGCAATTCCTTTCCCAGAAACATCCCCGATCACAAACCCTAACCGCCCTCGACCAAGATCAAGGAAGTCGTAGTAGTCGCCTCCGACCTGGCGAGCCTGAACGCAAAGGCCTGCGTAATCGAGGGTCTGAATCCGAGGCAGCGTTTGAGGGAACAGCCTCGCCTGAACCTGTTTTGCAATTTGGAGCTCTTGGGCAATGCGGCGTTCCGATTCCAGCTCTTCGGCGATTGCACGGCGTTGCGCCTCGATTTCCCGGCTCACCTCATCAAAGCCCACCAACGCAAACAAGTTCCCATCAACATCTTCGAAGCTGGTGAACATTCCGCCCCAATTGGGTGTCAGTGGTGGGTGATGAAAGCGAACGCCCCGTTGCGTCCACTGATCGAACTTCGCCGTGACATCGTCGGTGATAAAAACGACCTCCTTAGACCGGCCAATGCGATCGTATTCTTCGGAATCGCTTGCGGGTGCAATCAGAGCGAGTAGTGCGGTTCCGTCTGGGGGCGCAACAGCTACCCAGCGTTGGCTAGGTCCAAAACGGCTATCGTGGACCAGACGAAACCCAAGCTGGTCCAAGTAGAAGCGCAGACTTTGGTCCTGATCCCGAACGAAAATGCTTATGCTCTGAATGCGGAGATAAGGATCCTGCGGATCCGAGCGGAAGTTCGAGCGGTCGACCCAGTGAAGCGGAGGAGAGCTGCTCATCGGCTCATAGAATGACACACACTCGCCGCCGGTCAGCGGAGGCCGACCAGCTTTCGCCTTCGAATAAAATGGGGATCTGTCTCGCAGAGGCGATACGTCACACGCCGAGTCCAAGTCCATGCGATCCCGGAGCGATTGTCCCTCCAGGTTCTCCATTACGAAGAAGGGCTGGCCCTGGTGAGCGCCGATGTCATGCCGTGCAGATACGCGGATGATTCAGTGCGGAGGCGGCGCGAGCTTCTCGCCCGAACCGCTCGAGCGCCACTCGGTTGGCAGCGAGTACTTGCGGCAGAAACTTGATCGCGACCGTTCGTTCGAGGCGCGTGTCGTAGGCTTTGTAAACCTCGCCCATTCCGCCTTTCGCCAGTAATTCCAGGACCAGGTACGGACCGATTTGCCGGCCTGCTGGTATCGATCGCTCGGCTCCGGACGCTGCAGGTTCGTCGGACTCGAGGAATCTCGTCGCCAGATCGTCGTAGGCGAGTAGCGACTCCACTTCCCGCCGCAGAGGTTCATCGTCACTGCAGGCGCCTTGCAAGTAGGCCGCGCGCTCCTCGGGCCCCATCGTGCTCACGACGTGATTCAGTGTTTCAATTTCGTGCCATCGATCGACCAGCATGGGGCCTCATCACTCGAAGGAGTTCATCCGTCAATCCCGGGTGCGAATGATGATTCGTGGCTCCGATCAGAAAAACTGGACAAGCCCGTTCGGCCGGCTGAGTGAGACTCCCAGCCGCCTCCCTGAGACCGTATTCTATACACGAAGTTCTTCACGCACACAGCGATTGCAAGACCCGGAAAGCCGCGGCTTCAAGTCGCGGTCCACTTCATTCCGGGCGAGCATCATACTTGCGTCACTCCCGATGATGCCGTCGAAGTTGCAGGAAGAATGCATGCGTCTTCTTCGCGGAATCCACATAGAACCCGACCACATCTTCATCCGTATTGATGCCCTGGGCGAAGGTCGCTGTCGCCCCCGGATAATCGATGCTCGTAAAGACGAAGGATCCGTTTAATCCGAGGTGCGGGTTCGCACTGAACGTCATCGCTGAATCGTCCAATCTAAGCAGGAACCCGTGCACCTTCTTCGCAGCGTCCGTGTAATATCCGACGAGCTCGCCTCTGGCACTCATGTCCCATACGGAGTTGGCCACGCTGAATGGGAAATCGAAAGAAACCCCCAAAACCCCTCCGCCCGGCAGTCCCGCTGTATCGATGTGATATCCCACAATATCCCCAGTGCTGTTGATCCCATAAGCCCAGGTCGAGAGCGCGCCAGGGTGATCGATCGGGACGAAATTGCCGTCGCTCAACAGAAAACCATGCTGCTTACCGGCGCGGTCCACGTAGCCGCCGACTACGGCGCGGTCACTGTTGATGCCGAGAGCGGACGTGGAAGTGGCTCCGGGATAATCGAACGAGAAGAAGCGGCCGATCTCTCGGCCGTCTGCCTTGAGGGTGGGGTCGATGTGACTTCAGAGTGGTCGAACGACTCGAACCTTTGTGCCGCTGGTGTTCCAAGCGACAGCCCAAAGGCGTAGGCCATTGCCCAAGCCTCGATTCGCAACATTTGTTTTCCTCCTGGAAGCACATACGATGTTTCAGCGGCGGTTGCCGCTAAGTGCTTCGGCTATATTCCGCGAACCGGCAGCGAAGACTGTCATGACTGACGGTTTTTCGTGATAAAAGCACTCACCTCGGTGGTTCTGAGTCTCCACACGAAATCACCACATTGCTGGCGGCCTGGAACGGAGGCAACCAGGGGGGCGCTCAACGAGCTGATATCCGTGGTTTACCCGGAAATGCGGCAGATCGCACGGCAGCACCTTGGACGACGTGCGCCCGGCGACACTCTTCAATCCGCCGCTTTGGCAGACGAAGCATATCTTAGGTTGATTCGCTCGCGCGGCCTCAGGTGTGAAAACCGCGCGCACTTCTTTGCGCTGTGTGCCCAGATCATTCGGCGGGTTCTCGTGGACCACGCGCGCCATAGGAGCTACGCCGCGCGGGGGCGGTACGATGCAAGTGCGTTAGGAAGAAGAGCTTCTGGGAACCCGGGCTCGGGGCGTCGAAGTGCTGGCGCTGCATGACGCGCTGATTTCTCTGCCGAAGATCGATCCCCGCAAAGAACGTGTGGTCCAATTGCGGTTCTTCGGCGGCCTCAGCGTGCGGGAAACGGCCGAGTTCCTTCAGATCTCGGCGGAAACGGTACTGCGCGATTGGAAAATAGCGAAAGTCTGGCTCCTTCGTGAACTCACCAAGGCAGCCGGACGCGCAGAGGACTCCACTCCGCTCACCTGAGAGGTATTCACTCCGGCTCAGGCGGCGGTCTTGATCAAGTTGGTGAAGGCGCTATAGTCAATAATTCGGCACGCTCGGATCAGCCCATGGACGTCGGATCATGAGTTGTCCCGTCGAAGTCTTCGGATGTCTTGAACCGCTCTATGCGTCCGCTCATTGCAGCGTCCCTGGTCTTTGCGGTTAGGGCTTCCACCTGCGTCTCACTCATTGGCTGGAACGTCCTCATCGCTTGAAACGCCTGCTCGAGTCGGTCCAGCGAGTCACAACCATTCATCACGACGGAGGTCGGCAGATTCAGCGCATAGTGCAGGCAATCGACCGCACTCACCTGATTCAACCCGAATATCAAACCAGAAGCGAGCGGCTTCATGCCAAGGACAGCGGTCTTTTCACTAACTAGCCGGGGAACTACTTGGTGAGCGAAACTCCGGAAGTGATAATCCAGCACGTTCAAGGGCATCTGGCAAGCGTCAAAGTGAAAACCATTCTTCGCTGCCATGTCAAGCATATGCAAATGAATGCTTGGATCCTTGTGGCCAGTAAAGCCCACATACCGAATCTTGCCTGCTTTCTTCGCAGCCATCACTGCTTCATGTGCTCCGCCGGGCGCGAAGTATCTGTCCGGATCGATCATGCGAATGTTTTCGTGAAATTGGATCAAATCGATGTGATCCGTTTGCAGTCGCCGCAGAGAATCATCGATCTGTTGCGCCGCTGCCGCCCGGGTGCGCCCGTTGTACTTCGTCATCAGGAACGCTCGTTTGCGGTATCCATCGCGCAACGCCTTACCCATGCGGACTTCGCTATCGCCGTCGTGGTAGTCCCACGAGTTGTCGAGAAACGTGATACCGCGGTCCAGAGCGGTCCGTATGATGCGGATACCCTCTGCTTCACTCGGCACGCCTATGTGGTATCCGCCTAGACCGATTGCTGAAACGCGCTCCCCGGTCGAGCCGAGGTTGCGATAAATCACTCCGCCGCTCGTTTCCCCCTGTAAAGCCGCTGCCGCTGATAACGCTGCAAGGCTGCTGATGAATTCCCGCCGGTGCAAATCTGAAAAGTTCATAGAATCGATCTCCACTTCAGCCGACTTCTCCATTTTGCTCCCGGAAGTCGCGCCGTCAACAGCGGAAAGCAGCGGCGACCAGAGGGCCTGCATCCTAGGAATAATTCTGGGTCGGCTGCCTACCACGCACGCTCCCACTTTAATAAGATCTTCGCTTGAGCCATTCCTCAGACCATTTCCGCGTTCCTGTTGTGAGCGCCCAAAGCAAGTCACAGCAAGAGGTCCGCCCACATTCCTGACGCTGTC
>JAOAPP010000401.1 GCA_025462985.1 Bryobacterales bacterium
GGGAATTTTTCGAGTGAATACACGCTCGGTTCAGCCGTGATTCAGCAGTTTCGGATGGACAGCTTTACGCCGCTGCGTCGTCTTTGGAGCGGGCTTCGAGCGATAGGCTGGAACGTCGGGCACGCGACCGGAATAGAGACGCCTGTAAACATCGGCGTTTCTGAGGACGACCTGTATGTATCCTCGGGTCTGATGAAAGGGCACCGCCTCGACAAACTCGGCCTGTTCGCGGAACGGACCCCACGACTTCCATAAATTGGCCCGACTGGGGCCGGCGTTATAGGAGGCCAGGGCGAGTTCCACCTGACCGCCGAAGGATTCGAGAAGGTTGTGGAAGTAAAATGTCCCGAGCTGCACATTGCGGTCCGCAGTGAGTAGCTGGCCCGGCTTCAAACGACGAACACCGAAGTGCCTCGCCAGTTCGCGTCCGGTAGTGGGCAGCAGTTGCATCAATCCGTACGCGTTGGCGTAGGAGATGATCTTGGGGTTGAATTCCGATTCCTGGCGGATCAATGCGGCCACCAGGAAGGGGTCCAGGCTTTGCTGGCGACTGTGCAGTTGGATGGCCTCCCGATAGGGAATGGGAAACGCAAGCTTCCAGAATTGCACTGGCGCCTGATCGAGATCCATATAAAGATAGCCGGGAGCATAAGTTTTTATGTAGCGGAGCGCCTGATCTTCCGCGCCGCGCCCGGCCGCCATCTTGGCGAGTTCGAAGGCGTAGACATTCTCCTGCTCGCCGTCATTCCGGGCGCCAAATTTCAGTTCGCCTTCGGAGAGGTCTGTCAAACCGGCCAGCTGTAAAAGCTGTGCGCGCGAAACCCGGCTTTGGGCCAGCTTGCCCGGATTGAAGCTGGGGAACTCGGGTTGGGCACGCCACGGGGCAGAAGCGAGGAACTGCTTCATCTCGGGGCTTGCCGTTGCGGCCTGCAGGCCGGGATCCTTCATTCGCTCACGGGCAACGACAGCGTAGTAGGTATTCGCGAAGCGAGTGGTCAACAGCTCATAACAGGCGCGAGCCGACGGGAGATCATTTTTTCGCTCTTCCAATCGCCCGAGGAAGTAAAGCGCATCGTTCGCATCTTCTGAGTCGGCGTACTCTCTAATGTGGGCGCGCAGCAGATCATACGCATCCGCGCCATCCTTGCGATAACTGTCGTACGCAACCTGCCAGTGGCACCACGCCGCTTTGGGCTGCTTCGAGAATGCTGCTGCGCAGGCTCCGTAAAGCGGAAGGAACGTGCCGGGATCATTATCGACCCGGGCTTGATCGGCTACCGAAATGATGGCATCCAAGCGCCAAGGCGAACTCGCATGGTTCTTTTCGAGATCCTCGAGGAACGGCTTCACGTCCGCATGCCGGTCGAGCTTTCGCGCGCAGTGAACGAGGTAGCTTAGGCGTTCGGCGTCGGACTCGGCGTCGTCCACTTTGAGAGCGGACAAATAGGTCAAGGCGTCTTTCTCGTGGCCGCTCAGGTAATCGGCCACCCCGAGTCTGACGCGAGCGAGGTCACGTGAGCCGCCACCAACCTGGGGAATGGCCGCCGCAAGTTCAATCTTCGCGGCCGCTGCGTTCTTCGGATCGAAGAGCTTTTGAGCACGATCGAGCATGGCGCTGGCAAGCGGGGGCGGATAGGCCTCGCCCAGTTTGGCCTTAACGTCGACCAGAGCATTTGCCGCATCGGTGGCCTGAGGAGCAGTCGGGTATCCGTAGTAGACGCGTTGATAATACTCGGCCGCCTGCGGGAGATCCCCGACTCCTGTGAAGCATTGCGCCAGAAGAAGATCGGCTTGCGGCTGGGGAATACGGTCGTAATACTTCTTTATAAGCTCCAGACCGGGCTTCGGACTATTGTTATCTAGTTCGGCACGGACGGCCAATGCCGCAGCCGCGCCGACAAGCGGAGAGGCCGGCGACTGATTGAAGACATGGGTGACAGACTTCGCTACTTCGGCGTAGTTCTTCAGTCTGTATTGAGCCTGAGCACGGATATATTGGGCGTAGTCGATGAGCGACGGAGCCTGAGAGGCGGCAGAGTCGGCATACCGGACAGCGCCGGAAAAGTTGCCTGAATCGAGTTGCCGCTGCGCGACCGCAATGAGCCCGGCTGCGCCCACGGCCTTTTGCGGAGCCCCGAGGGCCTTGCTTGCCAAGGCGGGAGACTTCCCGGCTGGTGCGGCATGACTAGCCGGCAACGCGGACGTACAGAATACAAAACTGGAAAAGATCAGCGCTCGCGCGACGGCAAGCAAGGATCGAGCGTCGCTAGCCCAGGTGTCCCGGATAGTCCACTCCTAAGTTTTTTTCGTCGCCATCGGCTGCGATGCGAACGAGTTCGAGGTGAAGGTAATCGTCCATCCCGGGCTGAGCCATGAACTGATCGCGATAGCTCTCCCGCGCGGCATCGATCTCCTTCTTCAGAAACAAATATACGTTACTTTGTTTGCGGCCGGCACGACACGCGTCGGGCCGAAAGAGCTGCATCTCAGCGACTTTGACGCGGGAAAAGCGCTGCGCGCGGATGTGCAGACGGCGCTGTTCCTCCCCGAGTCTCGACCAGACCGGCAGCCCATAAGGAGGGGCCGGCTGTTTTGTAGCTGGCGCGGGCGAAGCGGACGAGATCTGGACGGCGAGAGAGGAGTTTGCCTGACGTTCCAACACGAGTGACGCCATGCCGGAGAGCAGTTCCAATACCGGACTGTGCCCGCCCCATTTTGTAACTGCAAAGAGCAATGCCGCGACGCGCGCACCATTCGGAATCGGGATGACAACGGCACGCTCAATCATGTCGGTGCTGCTGAGATGCGGAGTCACTTCGCTTGGGGTTCGAAGCGCCACCACCGGATCCTTGGTGTTCGTCGCGGTCTCAAACGCCCTTCCTAAAGTGACAGGGATGGCGAACCCGTCGGGCAGACTCAATTTTCGCGCGCCACGCAGCCGGAGCTGGCCTTCCTCGACCGCAAACAGCGCGGCCCCGGCCGCGAAATGAGAGACGCCATCGAGCAGCGCAGCGACCCACTCGGATTCGGTTCCATACTGCTTTAGACGGCGCAGCGTTTGATTCAAAAGGTCAGCGAAGGAAAACAGATCGGTGGGGTTCTCAACTGCAGGCATGTCGCACCTCGATTCTAGCCAAGGCGCAAAAGATTGCCTTAGCGCACCGCAGCCTGACCATCAAGGGCCGAGGATTCGTCCACGGTTTTCGGCTCAAGCGTGCTGACCACGTGGCGCTGGCGGCCGGAGCTTTCAAGATCAAAGATGAGCTTTCCATCGCTTTGGCTGGCCGCCTCGCCGGTCCAGTCTTCGTTTCCTTCGGAAGCCTGCACGTTTGCGAGGCGCAAACTGGCCCAGCCATTCTCAAAGGAGAAGTGGAAGCCCCCTGAAACTTTCTCAAACAGGTCTTCCGGCCCGAGACTTACATTCTGGCCGGCGAACATTCCGTCCGCCTGCAGATTCTGGAGGGCGTCGGTCCCAACCCCGTCCGTTTCGAACTGGCCCTGAGCATCGAGCACGCCGCCCTTCCACGGGTATCCGGTGACTGTCGCCGTGAACTGATAATGCGGCGAACTGGCGGCAACATTTACCCGGCCGTGCGCTTCGATGGCTCCCGCGGGCAGGGTCAGTTCAAAACCAGAAAACAGGATGGAAGTTCCCTGCCAGTTGAGATGGGATCGAAGAGCGCCCAAAGGAACGCCGTTCGTCGAAAACCGGTGGATGACAAGGTCACCGCGCAGATTGCGGGTGGCAAGCCAGGCAGGGATGCTGCGACGGGTCACTCCCAATCGGGCAAAAAAGCTCTGCGCACGCAGGGCGGGTTCGAGCGCCGACTCCAGGTCCGCCAGATCCGCCTCCGGCAGATCGATGTGCAGTCTTTGAGGACCGTTTGAATCGGCGTTGCGATGGTATGTAGCCGAAACGGACTTGCCGCCGAGAGAAGCTGAAAAGCGATCGACATCGAGGCCCGTCGTGTCGAACTCGACCCGGCCTTCAGCTCCCGTGAGCGGCATGGCCAGACCCGGCAGCACCAGCCTTCCTTCCGAGAACCGGAACTGACCGGACCAGGCGGACTCATCGACGCCGCCATGATCGTTCATCAATTTACCGGTTATGAGCCCGTCACGAAAAGCGCCGAGGGCCGGAGCGGAATCGAACCAGGCCTCGAGGGTATTTCGTAGCTGCTTTACGGAAAAGTCGACCGGTGAAAAAGAGACATGCGCGCCGTGGTCAGTCAAGCTGTAGTCGCCACTGACCTGCAGAGTGCCGTTTCCCTCGGTATCGACGGTGGCCGGTTCCAGATAAATGCGATCCGGCGAAATACGGGCGCTCACCAAGGCCGAGCGGATCGGCGGGAGGTTAGGGAAGCTGGCCACCACGCCGGTGATGGAAACGCCCCCGGACAGAGCGTTCA
>JAOAPP010000434.1 GCA_025462985.1 Bryobacterales bacterium
GGGAATTGACTCAGAAACTCTTCGTTGTGGTTGTCTGCCCTCATAACTTCATATAAGTTCTCCTCCAACCCAAACTTAGAGGCTGATTGAGCGTTGCTCCGTCAGCCCTTTTTTTGTGTAATTCAACTTTCTTTCTGAAGCCGAAATTAAAGGCGAACTAATTTGGGTGCGGGAACCTTCTTATTTGTGGCAAGGTGGATAGGCGTATGTTGAAGGTACTGGCAGCGGCGCTCCTATTCGCGGGGGTGTCCGCGCTCACTGCTCCTTGTGATGCTGCCGTGTTAGCGGCGGGGACCAACCTCGAAGCCCGCCTTACGGCGGCGAGCGGATCCCGAATTTCACGTCCCGGAGACCTGATCGAGGCCACAGTTATCGCTCCTGTTTACGAGAATGACCGGCTTGTTGTGCCGCAAGGCGCGGTGCTTTCCGGCGTGGTTGAGAGTGTCGACCGCCTGGGGCTCGGGATCAAGCACCCGACGGCAAGTATCAATTTCCGCTTCACCTCGCTGAAGATGCCGGACGGGAGAGCGTCGAAGCTGGAGGTGCGGACCGCAGAAGTGGAGACGGCGCGGGAACGAGTAGCCCCGGGCGGCGAGATTCGGGGGATCCATGCGAACGCGAGCCTGTCTTCGGGAGCATCCATTCTGATTTCGGCGCTTATCGCCAATGTTCAGGTTGCGGTGCCGGCACTGGGGGTGAAGTTCCTGATCGCGCGGTCGCCTGACCCAGAGATTTACTTTCCGGCTGGAACGGAATTGATCCTCGAAGTGATGGCTGATGCGAACGTGAGCGTTCTCCACGCCGCAGAGACGGCGGCCGAACTCGTCGCACGGGACGAGAGACGGGCGCAGGATCTGCTCTCATCAGTGCCGGAACAGGCCTTTTTGGGGCGGAACCGGCCGTCCGATCTGGTCAACATCGTGCTGCTTGGAACACATGCGCAGATTCAGCGGGCATTCCGGGCCGCTGGATGGACGGGCGAACAACGCCATTCGGCGTTGACCCTGTATCGGATGTATCACTGCCTGGTACAGCGGACCGGCTACAGGATGGCGCCCATGACGCGGATGCGGTTCAACGGCCAAATGCCGGATACCGTCTATCAAAAGAGCCTGGATACCTTTGCCAAGAGGCATCACATCAGACTGTGGCAGCAGAACGGGTCTGACGCCTGGATCGGGGCGACCACTCAGGATGTTTCTTACACCGTCCGCCGCATGCGTTTAACACACGCGAGCGATGAGGCAATCGATAACGAGCGCGCTAAGGTGGTGAACGACCTCTGGCTGACAGGGTGCGTGAGCACTGCGTCGCTGATGCGCCGTGAGCTTTTGGGACGGTATGAAAGCTCCGGGTTTCCGATCTCGACAGATGGCGGAGTGGCGGTCCTCAGGCTGAAGGATTGCGGTGAGGCGGTACCTACCTGGAGGACGGAGGCGCCGCCGCCGACCTTTATTCGCCCGGGATTCCGGCAGGCGTTCGTTGCGGTTGGAAACGACCTGGTTCATTCAAACCCCGCGACCTTGGCCTATACTTTGACGAAATCGATTCTCGCCGGTGCGATGTTTGAGGGAGGCTCCGGTTTCAGAAGCGTTTCAGCAGGTTCGGGGGCTCGGACAAGGTCTGGCGAGAGCGGGGCACGCTTTCGCTGGAAGAGACCGAGCGTGACCGGTCCGGAACTGGCTGTACCGTCGTCGACCCTGACCGCCGAGGTTCTGCGCTGATCATCCGGCGTGCCCGCTTCGGGAAGACGGGAGTGCTGCGAAACGTCCGGCGCGTTTCCGCCCTCCACACGTTTTGACACACCGCAGATCGCTCGTTTTGATTCTGGCCGCCGCAGCGGTCGTGGTGGTGCTGGCGGTTGCCATGTGGCGCTCGCGCACAACGCCGCGGCCGAGCGTTCCGGAGCCGGTGACTGCTTCAAGCGAGGCAAATACGACGACGCCACCTTCCCTTACTGCGCCGGACCTGATGGCGACAAACGTTTCCGCGCATAATCTGCTGTTGCGGAAAGGGCCGAATTTCCGGTTTTACGTCCGCTGGCTACGAGGACAGATGTCGCGGACCAAACGCGGAGTCAACCCCTCCTTCGACGACCCGGACTCGTTTTCCCTGGACATCCGGTCGGGCGTGCTGCGCGCCAATATAGGCGACATTGCGAATTTTCTGAACACGGGCGGGATGGGCGCCTCTCCATTGAAGAACATTCAGCTCTCGGGCGACGGTGACCAAGTCAAATTGAGCGGAACCATCCGGAAAGTAATTCCCATAACGGTCGAACTCCGAGGGACTCTTTCGGCGGTCAATAACAACCGGATCCAGATCCATGTGACGAAGATTAACGTGTTGAAGGTCCCCCTGAAGGCATTGCTCGGCGGACTCCACGTTGAATTGTCAGACCTGTTTCAGACAAAGGGAATAGCGGGTGTGGAGGTGACGCAAAACGACATCATCTTCGATCCGCAAACCCTGCTGCCTCCCCCTCGCATCCGCGGCCGCCTGACGGCAATTCGAGTCGTCAACCCGGATCTGGAAGAGATCTATGGGGACGCGCAGTCGGAAGTGGAGCGGACGGAGGAGTGGCGCAATTTCCTGCGGCTTCGAAACGGCACTATCGATTTTGGGAAGTTGACGATGCGCCACGTGGACCTGATCATGATCGACATCTCGAAGGACGCGTGGTTCGACATCGATCTGGCGAATTATCAAACACAGCTGGTGAACGGGTATACGCATATGACGCCGCAAGCCGGGCTGCAGATCTTTATGCCTGATCTGCGGGACATTCCGCAGAATAAGGCGAATCAGAGCATCGGACTGGAGTGGCTGAAGAATCGCAATCTGCCTCCGCCCGCCCAAGTCTACTCGCACTGAAGAGATTTTTCCCGATCCGGTGATCCGGTTTTCATGTGGGTTACGCATTCTGAGTGTTCCGGCTTTTGCAACCGGCACTCAAGAAGGAGTAACGAGATGAAAACTACAATTGCTTTTCTGCTTTGCGCGACCTTGGCGTCGGCCGACGTGAACATTCCGGATGGAACCAAGCTGCGGGTCCGACTGGACCAGACGATTTCCTCGGCCACTGCCGATCAGGGTCAAGGCGTCGAGCTAAGCACGACCGAGGCGATTAAGATCGGGGACCGGGTCGTGATACCGGAGGGTTCGCGAGTCACCGGAACCATTGTGGAGGCGCAGGAGAAGCGTCACATGGGCCGCGCGGGCAAGCTGGATTTCTCGATCGACCGGGTGAGGTGTGCTGACGGGGAATGGATTCCGCTGCGCTATACGGTGAACAAAAAGAACGGCGGAAGCCACGCGGTTAGCACCGGGATTATGACTGCAGGTGCAGCCTTGTTGTTCTGGCCGGCAGCTCCTGCGTTTTTGCTGATCAAGGGCAAAGACGTGACGATCAATCGGGGTGTGACGTTCGACACCTTCACGGATCAGGATCATGTGGTCACGAACTCTCACGCGCCCGCGACGCCAGGCGCACCCATGGGTTCAGGCAGCGGCGCGGCGGTAGTGACTGTTACGTCCAACTCGCCCGGCGCGGATATCGAAGTGGATGGCGCCTTCATCGGCAGTACGCCTTCGACACTGAATCTCACGCCGGGGCTGCACCAGGTTTCCGTGCGGACCGGAAGCGGCTTGTGGCAGCGCACTGTTCAGGTAAATGCCGGGAGTACGGTGAGCCTGAACGCGCAGCCGGAACAGACGCAATCGGTTTCGCGCCGACTACGTTGATTCAGAAGATCTGCCGGACGGTCTGGTTGTCGTTCTCGTCGAACACCCGAACGGAGAGCACGGAAGCGCCGTCCACTCTGAGCTGGTAATCGAGTGATTGGGAGTCCGCCACCTTGTTGACAGGTTCGAGCGGCGTCCAATCTCCTCCGTTCGACGAGTACTCGGCCTTGTCGATCCAGCTGTGGGCGTCTTTCGCCGTGAAGCGGACGGTACGCTTCGTGCCTTCGTTCTCAACCTTGACGTTCTCGATGGCTGGAGGGGTGTTGTCGATCACGAAGGGCTCGCTTTCGAGAGCTGAGGCGAGGGAGCTGCCGGGAGGGTTGCCTGGAGCGTCGGAGGCGGTCACTCGAATGACGTAATCGCCGTCAGGGAACGAGGCAGTGTCAAAGGCGTAGTAGCGGTCGGTCAGCTTGTCTTTGAGGAGTCGCCAGACGGAGTCGTTTTTACCGCGAAGCTCCACCTTGAACTGCAGGGCATCGCTATTTGGATCGTTTGCGCTCCAGCGGGCCGTCAGAAACCCCTTGCTGTACTGCAAAGTGGCGGCTCCGGTGGCTTCAAGGCTACCAGAGCTGGCAGCGGATCTTCGCTGGCCGACGGCGGCGACGCTGATGGAGGCAGGCGATCCCGAGGCCATGACGGTTCTTTCGAGGGAGGAGCTGCTGGGGGCCTGGCGGTAATTGAAGGGCGCCATTTCTATCTGGCGCACCTTGGGGGCGAGGTTCTTCGGAAGGTAGGGAATATCGACCGCGCTTACCTCCGGGCTCCCGCCATTCTCCTGGGCGGTGATGGTAAGGCGGAATTGGAGAAAGCGGGCCGGCGGGGCTCCGATCTGGCCGCCGAGTTCCCTGACCGGCACCGCAGACCATGGGCTCCAGTCGTGCTGCGGATCGCTGAGATTCCCGCTGCGGGCTTCGAGCTTGAGGGACCCGTTGTTCCCCTTGGACGTGATGTGGGCCTTGCCCCAGATTGCAAAGTCGGTGGTGTCGAGAACATCGCTGTCGAGCGTACCGGTCTCAGCGAGGTCGGGGCCGAGGGAGTAGAGATTGCCCACGTTGCCGGTGGCGGCATAGATGGTTCCGTTTCTTCCCTGCAGAAATGCTGTGACCTGGGTGGGCGGAGCATCGACCAACTGAGTTGAGAGCTGGTCGGAATCGATCCGGTAGATCACGCCCTTGTTGCCGGTGCCGAGTACAGGCCGTCCGGCAGGATCGAAGGCGACAGCATATACCAAGTCGCTGGCCGAGTCCCATATCTTTTCAGCTGAACCATCTTTGTTGATGCGGTAGAACTCAGAGCCGCCGCTGACGGCAGCGCTGAGCGTCCCGACAATAGGAGGCGCGGTAGGAGGGGTGGCTCCAGCTCGGGCTACTCCAGCGGGGCTTACCGGGGCGGGATTGCTGGGGAGTACCGGGGTAGGACCGGTGACGCTCGCGGGCTTATTGCCCACCGCGGCGGCGTAAATGATTCCGTTGCGCTCTGCCACGGCCGTTACTTCGCGCTTGCCGGTCTGGAAGAGAACAAATCCCTTTCCTTGCGGGCTGAAGCGGACAATCAAGCCGCCCGGCTCGGTGCCGACGATAAGGTTACCCGCTTCGTCGATCGTCATGGACCGGGCATGCGCCTCATCCGTTTTGGCGAATTCGGTCCCTTTGCCGTCTGGGGGGATCCTATAGATCAAGCCGGTGTCGCCGGTCGCGGCGAAGAGATTGCCGGAGCGGTCAAAGGCCATCGACCAGACGTATTTGCATTTCGGATCGAAGAAGAGTTCGGACTTGCCGGTCTTGTCGATGCGGTAGATCTTGGCGTCCGGAAGAACAGCGGCATAGACGCGGTCGGAAGAGTCGATCGCCAGGGCATGGATCTCCAGTCCGGAGAGCTCCGCGAAGGCTTTGCATTTTCCGTCGGCAGTTCGAGCGAAGATTTTGGCGCTGGAGCCGGTGGGGCCGCCACCAGCGTAGTAGAGCGTGCCCTTTGAATCCTGCGCGATGGCCCAGAGGTAGGGAACCGTGGTGCTGTCGAGCTCTTTGAATTCGGGCGAAAGCGTGATGTGACCGTCGCTTCGGATGGAGAGGTGTTTGGCCGTGCCGCGAGCGAAGTCGCTTTGATCGGTCTGCTCCCAGATGCGGGTTTCGACAGCGACGGAAAGGGAAGCGGACGTGGCGGCGAGCAAACAGGCACCCGCGATGCGGCGTAAAGCCGAGTAGATTGGCATGCAGTTCAGTTGATCGATCTAATTTACGAAAATCTTGAGCGAGTAATTGCCGGTGACGACGACGTCGAAGGGCACGGACGCCTGCTCATGGGCGCTTTCCGGAGAGCTGACGAACTCATGGTTAGTGGCGCGGCCGCTTTGCATCACGTTCAGCACCGAAGCCGGCAGACTGGGCAGCACCTTCTCATCCGAGTAGACCGTCGGTTGAGAACCGATGAGCGAGACATACAGGCGAGTGTTGCTGCGCTCCTGGTTCAAGAGTGCGACCGTTTGAGGAATATCGGCGATGCGGTTCAGAGAGCTGGCGATGTTCTGAAAGCGGCTGAGCGTGTCGGCGTCGCTGAATAAAATCTGGTGTTCGCCGCGCGCGAGGCCGGCCGGGATTTTGACATTCACGGTGCGCTCGATACGGTCGCCGCGATAGGGGCGGAGATAGACCTTGACGGGCACTTCGGTCCCGGGATTGACCTTGTTGTCGCCGATCCAGGCGGATTCAATCTGGGCAATGCGCCGATCCGGAAGGAGATCAACATCGACGTTCACGGCGTCGAGCTGTGGCGGCTTGCCGGAGTTTATGAACAGGCGGTTGAATTTGTCGCCCCACCACCCGGCAA
>JAOAPP010000492.1 GCA_025462985.1 Bryobacterales bacterium
AAGCCATCGTGTATCCGGGCAAGGGACCGAATGTTCCGTACGAAGAGGACGCTCTCAAGTCTCCGCCCTCCTACGGATATCCCACTGTGCCTCCGAACTGGGAAAGCCAGCAAGACCTGATCGATCACAAGAAGCCGCCGACACAGAACTTCATTCGGGAGTTTTCGCAGCTTATCTGGGGCGGTATCACCGACGATCCATCCCAACATTCGCCCACGATCGAAGAGTATCCGCAGACGAGTCTTGGTGATGGCCTCATTAAGATGCCATACAGCTACTGGCAGCGCGGCCTGGATAGCTACACGCAAATCATGGAAATCGTGGACGGCCAGATCGGCAGAGTGCTCGAAGCGTTTCATGACCTGCCCAAGAACATCGTCGACAATACCGTTATTGTCTTTGCAGCCGACCATGGCGAGTACTCCGGCGCGCATGGCTTTGTGCAAGGCAAGGTCGGAACAGTATACGACGAAGCTTGGCACATTCCGCTCATCGTTGTGGATCCGAGCCATCGGTATACCGGGGACATCGACGAGGTTCGCACGGGACTTGCCTCTTCGGTCGATTTGATGCCGCTGTTAGTCAGCATCGGAAACAACGGGACACGCAATTGGATGACTGGTGACCTCGCAAAAATTTATGGGCAACGTCACGACATGGTCTCCATGCTAAAGTCTGCCGAAGCGCCCGGTCGACCCTATGTTCTTTACGCCATCGATGAGATAGCGCCCGGCTACTACAACTACAACGGTGCACCGACACACATTGTTGGGCTGCGCATGGAGGATACGAAGTTGGGCGCGTATGCCGACTGGTACACTGCAACCACCAAAATCAGACCGGACTCGGCGGCCTTGGAGTTCTATGACTACTCCACGCCGGAAGGCAAACTCGAACTGATGAACACGGCAGGCTCCGACGCGCGCGCTTCCAGCATGTTCCAGACCTTGCTCAATGACCTCATCCCGAATGAGTTGCAGGCGCTCCTGCCTGGCGCGTTGCGACTGCAACAGGAGAAGTCAAAGATCGCACACCTGATTTACCGGGCTGTCATTGCCAACTTGCCATCGGGCGATTTCAAAGCCGGGGCGATCCGCTCAATACTGGGATACGGGGCTGAATTCTAAGCCCGAGAGATTGGACCGCGGTCCCAAAATAGGACTGCGGTTCCACTCCGCCTTACACCGTGATCGCTGACTGTTGAGCCGTGACCGATTGGGGCGCCTTCGAACGAAAGCGCCAAAGCTCGACAAGACCTTGAACGATTAGTCCAGTTACAAGAATCAGCAGCCAAGCCAAACCGGTGAAGTATCTGGGTGCTACCTCCTCGGGAAGGAACGTCGAGACACACCAAAGCGGCCAGGCGCAGAGCAGGCAGTAGAGAAGGTATTGCTTACGCGGAAGGGCCGGAATGAGCAGCGCGAGGGTCCCGATGGCAGGACACAAAAGAAGATAGAAGCACCAGTAGGCACATCTCTGATGCCATTCTCGAACTAGCCCACTCCTGCCTTGGTACCGGATCTTCCATCCGAAGTTCTGCGACAGCAACTGTTGGTAATTCGGTGTGATGGCAACATCTACAAACTCGTTGACAATAAGGGCACGTCTCAGCTCCGCAATCGAAAAGTATTCCCGCACATTGTCAGTCACTAGCTGTGCAGCTTTGAGTGGATGCCGCAGAACAGCCCGTATCGCTGTCCGCTTTGCGATTTTGTTTTCATCCCAAAGCTGGACAGAAGGATTCATTTTCTTGATTTCCGTCGTGAGGACGTCGATGAGACCTCCGCCAGCCCAGCGATTCCATAATCTGCTCAGTTTCTCGTGTTGCGGGACACGGAGGTTGGAAAAGACCCGATGTCCGAGTTCCCGATTCCTGAAATCCGATTCGTCCACGATGGGAGAGAGGTCGGCCAACAGAAAGAATCCGTCCTCTTCGATGTAGGCTGCTGGCGCATGATTTTCGTAACCGTACCAAACTCGCAGCGCGAACAGGGCAACTTGCAAACTCACGACAGCAACAACCAGGTGCAGAGCGAACCGCGATACTTTCGGCGGCAGCCCCGGTACATCCAGATCATGTCTCCAATTGAACCGGAGCCGGCCAGCTATCAGTTTTGCTGAAAATGCCAAGTCGATTATGTCCCTTTCGCGAGCAACACCAGCCATTCCAAGCTTTTGCCTGCCACGCCAGGCCTTTAGCTCCTGCCAGGAAATTGTGCCGAAATGACTGGCGACCGGGAGAAAAACACTGGTGATGAGCATTGCGGGCAGGAAGTAAACACGGAAGCTGACGAGGAGCGTGGCAGACACAGCTATCAAAAGCAGGTAACGCAGCCGAGGCTTAGTCAGATATCCCAATGCCAGGCAGATCACGACGGCAAAGAAAAATGTCGAGATAGCCTCACTTAGGATGTAACGCTCCGAAAGCAGTTGAAGAGGTTCAAGCGCGCACACAATCCCACATATTCCTGCCGTGAAGACCGGGGCGTTGAGCACACGATAAAGCACCCAGCTTAGGAGCATGGCAGACATGGCAGAGAGCGCCACCTGAACCACTACGACGAAGTTGAGTGAGTGCCAGAAGTGAAGCAGCAAGCCAAGGAACAAGCCATATGTGTAGCTCCGATCCGGCGGCACCCAACCGCTGATTGCGGTGGCTAAATAGCTGCCCGAATCACCCAGGACTAGTTTTACGCCAGGATCCACGATGTAAAGCGAGAGCTTTATTGCACTAATAATGAAAAAGAAAACCCAGAGTAGAGGTGCAGGGCGCTTCACAATGGCTTCAGTGGGTTCTAATACAACGGGCACTCTGAATATGATCCTTGGTGCGACTTAAGAGCATGCTAGCATTTCAGGACTCCATGCATGCCGGCTTAAGCTGATCGATTCTGACTTGGCGGCACGATGATAGATGGCCAGGCCTTTTTGCGTACTGGAGCGCCCCTTTAGTCACGTTTCAGAGCTTCAGCGACCATTTGCCATCCCCAAGAAGAGGAATCCGAATTGAAGCGGAACAGGAATTGAAAGATATTCATCGCGATATTCGCAGCCGAAGATATTGGCTTATCCTTCTGAACTCGCACGTCCTCGATCAGTTTTTTCCCCCGCAGGATGACGACACAACGGTAGAGATTGAAGAACGGAAAACCTGCTCCCGAAGCCCACTTCGGTTCGTAACCGGCCTGCCGCAGCAAGGCCTCAATATCCGCCGCTCGAAAATGCCTACGATGCCCGATATGCTTGTCGAACATGGACATCGGCCCCCCGGGAGCCGTCACCATAAGTTTGCACCCGGATGCCATATAGTCACGGGCGTTACTGAGCAAGGTGGCCGGATCATCTACATGCTCGATGACTTCGGAACAGACAGCATGGGTCGCCCAAGCGCGCTGTTCTAGCGGCAGATCCTGCGCCTGCAAGAGATTCCGTTGCACGAAGGTGCCGCCCGGGACCTTGGCCTGAGATATGGCCACGCCTGCCTCGCTCAACTCAAGACCCAGGATCTGGGCAGCCGGGAACTTGGTCTGAATCCAGGCTGCGAGGTCGCCCTGGCCACTTCCGATGTCTAACAGTCGAACTCCCGCACCGCCTGCGGGCAAGTCGAGTAGCGAAAGAATAACCTGTCTGCGATAGTCCTGGGCTGGGTTCTTTTGGGCGGAATCGGCGTATTCCTCCCAATGTCGAGTCCAATTGTCTCGCGACGATAGAGGCGGGAATTCCTCTGCTCTTCTCACATCCGGCCTGCCTGCAAATCGGGGATCATCGCCAACATAGAGCGGCGTAACGCCTCGCGCGTATTTGAACTATT
>JAOAPP010000505.1 GCA_025462985.1 Bryobacterales bacterium
GCAGAGAACAATCGCAATGGCATTGAAGGCAGCCAGCACGCCGAGTTTGTTGAAGAGCCGTCCGGGCCGGGCGGCAACGACATACGAGAGAACGCCGCCGGCTCCAAGACCGAAAAGCGCAATCGAAATCGCTAGAAAGGCGAAATGGTAGTAGTAAATGACCGAAAATACCCGCGTCAGGGACAGTTCCAGCAACAAAGTTGCCAGAGAAGTGGCGGCTACGGCGAAGTAAATCTGGGGCCAGTTGCCCGGGCGGAGAGACGTCTCGCTCTGCCGGGCCATTTTTCTAAGCGTTCGCAAATTCTATGGTAGTGGACGAAGAACGCCGGAAGGGGGTTCCGTACGCGAGAGTTCCGTTCAGAGGTTTTGGACGCCTGCGCGCAGGAAATCGCGTATATGCGCGGCGATACGCTCGCCGGCCTGACCATCGCCGTAAGGGCTCTGGGTACGCGACATTCGCTCGTGCTCGGATGGATCTTCGAGCAGCAGCGTTGCCTCTCGTACGATTCGCTCCGGATCGTACCCGACCAGCTTTACGGCGCCCACTGATATGGCTTCGGGCCGCTCCGTCTTGTTTCGCAGAACCAGGACAGGTTTGCCGAGCGACGGGCCTTCTTCCTGTACTCCGCCTGAATCCGTGATGACGAAAAAAGCTTTTCGGAGCAAGTCGATGAATGCCGCGTACTCCAGGGGCTCGATCAGATGGACATTCGGTTTTCCCGCCAGCACCGACCGGACAATCGGTTCGATGTTCGGATTCGGGTGAACGGGCCAGACAATCTGGACGTCCTCGCGCCGGGCGAGTTCGGCGACCGCATTGCAGATGGTCCGGAATGGATTGCCGAAGCTTTCCCGCCGGTGAGCGGTGATCACAATAAGTTTGCGCCCGGCAGCGAGCGGCAGACGCACGCCGGATGGCATGCCCGCTTCGAGACGCTTTGCGACATGCAGAACGGCGTCGATGCCCGTGTTCCCGGTGACGTGAACCGCGCGGCGAGGGACACCGGCCCGGACGAGGTTTTCGGATGCCTGCTCAGTCGGCGCAAAATGCAAGGAGGCCAGCTGAGTGGTGGCAGCCCGATTCATCTCCTCCGGGAAAGGAGAAGCCACATCGAACGTACGCAGGCCGGCCTCCACGTGCGCGATCCGGACTCCCGCATAGAAGGATGCCAGCGCTCCGCAATAAGTTGTGGTGGTGTCCCCTTGCACCAAAGTCAGATCGGGCTGGACAGCCTCCAGAACCGGCTCCATGGCCCCGAGCATCCGCGACGTAAGCCCGGTGAGCGTTTGCCCGGGCCGCATCAGATCGAGATCGAATTCCGGGTATAGCTCGAACAGCTGAAGCACCCCGTCGAGAAGACTGCGGTGCTGCGCAGTGACGCAGAGGACGGTTTCCAGTTCGTCGCTCATACGCCTCAGCTGCAAGATAACCGGAGCCAGCTTTATTGCTTCAGGCCGGGTCCCGAGAACGACCAGAACTTTGGATTTGGGGTGGGAGGGAGGAGAGGGGATTCTATTTGTGCCTGTAGGTGATGCGGCCCTTGGTGAGGTCATAGGGTGACATCTCAAGGGTGACCCGATCGCCGGCCAGTACTCGGATCCTGTTACGCCGAAGCTTTCCAGCTAAGTGCGCGAGCACCGTTCGTTCCTGATCAAGCTGAACGCTGAACAGTCCACTAGGAAACTTTTCCACGACCGTTCCGGTGACTTCAATGCTATCTTCTTTACTCATTCGCCTCTTGTTTTAATTTGTGGGAGGTAGAAAATTCCATTTTGCCCACTGTCTATAAGTATAACGCTCTAGGAACTTCCCGGGACCCTGCGTATGCACAACACACTTGTTTAAACTGGCATACGGAGGGCTTGTTCCTGACACTGCCGGCCAAATTCACGAATAAGAAAGTAATGATAACGGGCGCCGGTCGCGGAGTGGGCAAGCGCCTGGCGTTAGGCTTTGGGCGGCTTGGCGCGCGGATCGCTCTGGTTGGGCGGAACAGGGGCGAGCTTGATATCGCGCAGATCGAGATTGAGCAGAGCGGCGGCAGTGCGCTGCGGGTGGAAGCCGATGTTACCGACCAGGAGCAATTACGCGTCGCAGTAGATCGCGTCGGGGTGGTGTTTGGGGGAGGCCCCGATCTTTTGATTTGCGCCGCTGCAGTCACTGGACCGCTAGCGGCATTCAGCCCGGCCACGTTGAAAGATTGGACAAGGACCATCGACATCAACCTCGTCGGTGTGGTCAATGCCTGCAGCGCGGTGCTACCTTCGATGCTAGAACGAGGCCGAGGCAAGATCGTGATCCTGGCGTGCGGATCCGACGCGGTTGCGATGAGGAACATGTCGGCATACCAGACCTCGAAGACGGCACTGGTGCGCTTTGCCGAGTGCATCGCGGCCGAGCTGGTCGATTACAACATTCAGATCAACTGCTTCGATCCCGGTCCGACTTATACCTGCCTCACGGATGAGGTGATCAATGCGGAAGGTGTATTGGACTCGAAGCTGGTGGAGGCTGCCAGGGAGACGCGCAGCACGGGAGGAACTTCGCCTGAACTCCAAATGGAGCATGCCATATTTCTGGCCTCGGAGGCCTCCAATCACATATCCGGCAAGCTGGTGCAGGTGACGGACGATTGGAAGAAGCTGCGCAACGCCCACCTGCGGCCGGATTCATTTGCGTTGCGCCGCGTGACCAAGTGAACTACTCGGTTGAGAATCGATAAATCGTCGAGCTGTGAAACTTCTCGCCCGGTTTCAGTTCAGCGCTGGGAAAGTTCGGATGGTTGGGTGAATCCGGAAAGTGCTGTGTTTCAAGCGCCAGGGCGGAACGGAACTTGTAGACACCGCCAACTCCATGCACGGTTCCGTTCAGGAAGTTGCCAGTGTAGAACTGAATGCCCGGTTGGTCGGTGAAGATTTCCATCACCCGGCCTGATTTTGGGTCTTCCACCTTGGCGGCAAGCGCCATAGCTCCTGGTTTATGATTCAGAACGAAATTCTGATCGTAGCCGTTGGCGAACTTTAGCTGTTCATTTGAAGCTCCGATACGGCCGCCGATCACCATCGACGTCCTGAAGTCGAACGGAGTGCCCGCTACTGGCGCGATCTCGCCGGTGGGAATCAAAGTTTTGTTTACCGGCGTGTAGTGGTCAGCCGCAAGCATGATCTTGTCATCGAGAATTGAGCCGCTTCCCGGTCCCGAAAGGTTGAAATAAGAGTGGTTCGTGAGGTTTAACACGGTGTCTTTGTCCGTGGTGGCGCTGTAATCGATGCGAAGTTCGTTCTTATCGTTCAACGTGTAGGTAACGGTGGCCTGCAGTGTGCCAGGGAACCCTTCTTCGCCGTCCGCACTGAGGTAGTGCAACTGCAGCGATGGCGAGCCCGGCTTTGAAACATCCTTGGCCTGCCAGATTCTTTTGTCAAATCCACGATTGCCCCCGTGCAGCATGTTGGGCGGTTCATTGGCGGGGACGTGATACTCGTGGCCGTCGAGTTTGAACGTTCCATTCGCCAGGCGGTTAGCATAGCGCCCGATGAGCGCACCGAAGTAGCCGGTATTCGACTTGGCCGTGTAGCCCTCGATGCTATCGAAGCCTAGCGCCACATCTTCGATCTTCTTGTGGCGATCCGGAACGCGAACGGCCGTGATAGTGCCGCCATAGTTCGTGATC
>JAOAPP010000571.1 GCA_025462985.1 Bryobacterales bacterium
ATCCATCTTTCCATCACCATCGAGGTCGGCCAAGGCGAAATTGTTTTCTCCCGAACCTGTGCCGATCTGATGCCTGTTCCACACGTCGGTTGCCGGGTTTCCACCATGTCCACGAGGATTTTCAAACCAGACAATAAGGTTTCCTCCACCGGGCGGAGAGTAGCTGGCGATGATATCGACGGCTCCATCCTTATTCACGTCGAGCGGAACCATATCCTCGTAAGCGTTGCCATTTGACACGATGGTGTGCTTGAGCCACGGATTCGTCAGCGTTCCCGAAGCGGGATACTCATACCAGTAAATACCTCCTGAAGGAGACTCGAAGCCGACAACAGGGTCCAAGTGTCCCGTTCCCTGAATGTCCGCCAGAGTTTTCTCCACCAGTGTCGACGGAGGATTGGCATCCACCGTGATTGCCTGGAAGGGAGGAGGTCCATCCAGATTCGATACCGGACTGGCGAGATTGAAGAAGTAATCCACAATAGACGTGAATGCCGGCGAGTTAGCGAGAGTGCCATTCGAATTTCCCGCGTACGGACCGATGCTTGACGCGGTCATACCGTAGCTAAATGAATAGCCTGTATGGAAGTTGACTCCATCCGTCGACCATGTCTCCACCCAGTTATTGCCGCTTCGCGACAAATTGAGGAATATCGGCGCTTGCGTCACGTTTATCACTGTATTTCCAAACACTGTGGCACTGCCGCCCTGAATGGCAGCCGAGAACAAGCGAACGGAGGTTCCGTCATTGAAAACGTCGAATCTCAGGAAATGAGTGGCGTCTTGCTGAACCAAGATTCCCTCATCCTGGTTCCCAATTTCCACGTCGGATTGGAACCTCACCTGAGCCTGAAAATTCACGTTTCCAATCGCTTGTAATAAGGAGACGCTTTTATTCCCCGATGTCCACGGATCGTGGTTCGTTCCTCCGGGGAGGTTGAGGGTTGCACCGGTACCGTTCAGAGTGAGAACGCCATCTCCGGCTGGATTAACGAAAGTCCAAAGCTGCGTATTCAGTGTGGAGGAGTCGAAGTTATCTGAAGTCGGACCGTTTCCCGCTGAGCATGCTGCGGTTTTAAATATTTGATCCGCCGAAGTTGATGTCTGCCCTTTCGCATTGGTGGAAGCAACCTGGTAGTGGTAGTTCGAGGCGCACACAAGGCTGCTTAGTTGCGCATTGTGGCTGGTTACGGGCGTGGAATTAGAACTGCTCTGTCCGTAACTCGACGTTAGACCATAGTTGACAAGGGACGTGGCTAACTCATCCGTTGTCCAGGTGATGATAGCCGCGGTGCTTGACGGATCAGCACTGATGCTGCTAATCACCGGAGGATTCGTGCCTCCTCCTCCACCACTGCCCAGATTGTAGAAGTAGTCGACGGCCGCAGTCAAGGCGGGCGCCTGGCTTGGATTGCTGTTGTAATTCCAAGCATAGGGTCCGATTGCCGTGACGCTCAGCGACTGTGAAAAGCTGCCGAGCGTTGTGTAAGACGTTCCATTGTTCGAATAGCTGATGGTCCACTGGTTGCCGGAACGCTGAACCTGAAGCCATAGAGAAGGGTTCGTGTTACCAGGAGTCACCTGAAATAGAGTTTGCTGTTTGCCCGCACTGACCAAACTCGCGGAAAAGCTCGTCTTTCCATTGGAAGTGAGTTCCAGCCGCAGATAGGTGGCGCTGTCCTGCTGCACCAGGATGCCTTCTCCCTGGTACGTGCCACTCAGGCCCGAATCGAATTTCGCCGCGACATCGAAGTCGCTGTTCGCTATTGTTTGCAGGATCCGAACAGAGTTGTCCCCGCCGACGAAAGGGTCGTGATTACTGCCCCCCGGAACAGCCAGGTAGACATGGCCATTACTTACACTGATAGTTCCCCCGGCTGGGGAAACCGCAGTCCATAAGGCAGTGTTGAGCGACGTTCCGTTGAAATCGTCGGAAACTGGTGGACCTGCAGCGGCCCAAGCTGGAAGGGCCACCAAGAACGAGGAGAGCAGAAGAGAACAGCCGGTAGAAAGTAGTGAGTTGCTCCCCCTGCCGGGAACGACTTCTTGAAGATCTCGTAGGCGCATAGAACCTTCCATGGCAGTTCGACGGTCGGTCGAACTGCTAGTGCGTGCAGTCACCACTGGGTTACCTGAATAAGCTATTCTCTTGCAGGTTCTGGCCCAGGTCACGGTTTTAACGGATTCTTAATCACGGGTTGGTACCACGCAAAGGAAACGTGTCACGGCAGTCGGGGGTGACCCGAGCGCTGACTACGTCTAGGACACTATGTGTTCCGGTTAATCGTTATCCATTCAGTGAGAGAAGGGTTTCAGACGAGAGCACGCGGCTCCGAATTGCATCTCAATGGCGAAATGTGTAATTATTCATAGTAGTGAATAAAGATTCACGAGAGGAGTTTCGCCGTGGCCGTGCCCTTCATTCAGCCGGAATCCCAAGTCGGACCTAGCACTCTACGTCACGACCTCGATCTCTCCGCCGACCAACTCATCGGACTGCTAAATCTCACGCACCAGGTCAAACAGTCTCGACAGCGCTTCTCTTCCAGTCTGAAGGGTCGTTACGTCAGCCTTCTGTTTGAAAAGCCCTCGCTCCGCACTCGCATGACCTTTGAGCTCGCGATCAAACAGCTCGGCGGCGATTGCGTGGTCCAAGTTGGGCCGATTGCCGATCGCGAGCCCCTCAAAGACGTTGCCCGGAACCTGGCCCGGTGGACCGATGCCATCGTCGCGCGCACGTTCACTCAGGACACCATTGAAGGTCTGTCCCAGTGGTCCGGTATTCCCGTCGTGAATGCTTTGAGCGATCTGTACCATCCGTGCCAGGCTTTTGCGGACATATTTACGTTGAAAGAGCGCTTCGGGCGTCTCCGCGGTTTGAAGCTTGCATATGTTGGCGACGGCAACAACGTTGCACATTCGCTGTTGCTGTCCTGTGCTCGTCTCGGGATCGATTGCGCGGTCGCAACGCCCGCTGGGTATGCGCCTGACACCTCAATCGTCGCCCAAGCAGAAGGTTTTGCAGAAGCGTCCGGCTCCGTCGTTGAGACAACAACTGATCCATTCGCCGCCGTTCGCGACGCCGACGCTGTCTACACAGATGTCTGGGCCAGCATGGGGCAAGAGTCTGAAGCAGAAGAACGAAAGCGCTTATTTGCGCCCTATCAGGTGAACGCCCATCTTCTTGCCGCGTCCGGAACAGATTCGATATTTATGCACTGCCTGCCCGCCAAGCGCGGACTCGAAGTGACCGACGAGGTGGTTGAATCGCCTCGCTCGGTCGTTTTCGATCAGGCAGAAAACCGGTTGCACGTCCAGAAAGCTCTGCTTTTGACGTTGCTGCAGTAAGACGCGCCGACCTTTAACCGGACTGCTTTGCCTTCGATCCAGGCGAAGTGTGTCCGAAATCCGGAGATCTGAAACTATCATGAGCAAAGTAAATGCAAAGAAGGTATCGCTTGCCTATTCGGGCGGTCTGGACACGTCCATCATTATTCCCTGGCTGAAGGAACACTATAAGTGCGAAGTAGTGGCTGTGTGCGGCGATATCGGTCAGGGCGGCGAGGAACTTGACGGCCTGAAAGAAAAGGCGCTGAAGACTGGCGCTTCCGAAGTGTACGTCGAGGACATGCGCGAAGAGTTCGTCTCCGAGTATCTCTGGAAACTGGTACGTTCGGGCGGCGTTTACGAGCACAAATATCTGCTGGGAACTTCCATCGCGCGGCCGCTGCTCGCGCAGCGCCAGGCCGAAGTCGCATTGAGGACGGGCTGCGACGCTCTCGCCCACGGTTGCACAGGCAAGGGCAATGACCAGGTACGTTTCGAGTTGACTTACAAGGCAATTGCGCCTCACCTGAACGTCATCGCACCCTGGCGCGAGTGGGACATCGTGTCCCGCGAAGATGCCATCGAGTACGCAAGAACCCACAACATACCGATCGCGCAGAGCACCACCAAAATCTACAGCCGCGATCGTAACATCTGGCACATCTCGCACGAGGGCGGCGAACTGGAAGACCCCGCCAATGCCGCGCCCGACCACATCTGGATGCTCACAAAAAGCCCGGCTGAAGCTCCGGACAAGCCCACAGAAGTGACGATCGGATTCGAGAACGGCGTTCCCGTATCGCTCAATGGCAGCACGCGGATGTCCGGGTTGAGCCTGCTCGAACAATTGAATGAGGTGGGCGGAGAGAACGGTATCGGACGCATCGATCTGGTCGAGAACCGCTTCGTGGGCATGAAGTCTCGCGGATGTTACGAAACGCCAGGCGGAACCATCCTGATGGCCGCCGTGCGCGAACTGGAAGCATTGACGCTGGATCGCACGACGCTCCATTACAAGCAGAAGCTGGCGCTCGACTACGCCGAAATGGTCTACAACGGCTTGTGGTTCACGCCGCTCCGCGAATCGCTCGATGCCTTCTTTGAAAAGGTCTCCGAGCCGGTAACAGGCGAAGTGACGCTACGACTCTTCAAAGGCAATATCGAACCGGTCAGCCGCAAGAGCCCGAACTCGCTTTACAGCCTGGACATCGCCAGCTTTACTATGGGAGCCAGCTACGACCAAAAGGACGCGCTCGGCTTCATCAACCTGGTCGGCCTGCCGATCAAGGTGCGCGCGCTGCTCCAGAAGTAGATCATGAAACTCTGGGGCGGCAGATTCGAATCCGGACCTTCCGAAGTCTTTGAGCAGTTCTCCGGCTCCCTGCACTTCGACCGGAAGCTTGTCTTCGCAGATGTGGAGGGCTCGCAGGCGTTCGCGCGAGCCCTCGCGGCTCAAGGCATTCTCACGTCCGAAGAACGCGACCGGCTTGTCGCTGCCTTTCGGGAAATCGGCAAAGAGGCCGAAGATCCTCACTACTTTGCGGACGCGAACGATGAAGACGTCCACACCTTTGTTATTCGGAAGCTGACCGAAAAAGTGGGCGCGCTATCGGCAAAGATCCACACCGGCCGCAGCCGCAACGAACAGGTCTCTCTCGATGTGCGCCTCTACCTGCGTACTTGCAGCCAGACGCTTCTGGAATTGCTGAACGCACTCATGGCTGAGTTGCTGGCGCTGGCGCGTAAGTACCCGGACGCCGTCGTGCCGGGATACACGCATTTGCGGCGCGCCCAGGCAGTGCTTTGGCCGCATTACCTGCTCGCGTATTTCGAAATGTTCTCTCGCGATGTCGAACGAGTCCAGCAGACGCTCGAACGTATCGATGTACTTCCGCTCGGCTCGGGAGCTCTTGCCGGAAGCGGATTTCCCTTCGACCGAAGGGCCATCGCGAATGATCTTGGGTTCACCGCTATCACCCGCAACAGCATGGACGTGTCCGGCGATCGGGATTTCGCGCTCGATTTCCTTTACTGCTGCAGCGTCATTATGCTTCACCTGAGCCGCCTCGCCGAGGACTGGATTCTCTACTCGAGCGAGGAATTCAACTGGATGACGCTTGGCGACGGAGTTACCAGTGGCTCCAGCCTGATGCCGCAAAAGAAGAACCCCGATTCGCTCGAACTGATCAGGGGGAAATCCGGCCGTGTTTTCGGCGATCTCACGTCCCTGTTCATCACCATGAAGGGACTTCCCATGACATACAATCGCGACATGCAGGAGGACAAGGAGCCGCTTTTCGACGCCTTTCAGCAAGCCTCCGGTTCGCTCGCGATGGCGAAAGTGGTAGCCGAGTCAGTGATTCTCAATCCCGCCGTACCGGCATCGGCAGCGGAAGAAAGCTGGGTGGTGGCAACGGACCTGGCGGAAGAACTTGCGCGGAGCGGTGTACCGTTTCATCGGGCTCACCAGCTTGTCGGTCAGCTTGTTCTTGAAAGCGCAAAGGCAGGCAAGCGGCCTTCGGACTGGACGCCGGAAAGCTTATCGAGCTTCGCGCCTGAGTTCAAGCCTGAGATGGTGCGACTGCTCGCGCCCAAAGAGGGCATGGCCAGCCGCGAGTTGCCGGGCGGAACAGGTCCCGCCGCAGTCGCGAAGGCTCTGGCCGAAGCAGAGGCGCGGCTCCGGCAATTACAGCCGGCTGCTACCCACATATGAACAAGAGCTTTCGCCAGGGTCAGATTCTGAAGGTCATTCGAAAGAAGGAGATCTGCACGCAGGATGAACTGGCGAAGGAATTGGGACTGCTCGGCATAACCGCTACCCAGGTGACCCTCTCCAGGGACATCCGCGATCTTGGCCTGGTGAAGACGACCGAAGGTTATCGCCAGCTTCCCACAAGGGTAGGCAGCCGTTCCGATTTGGCCAGCGTTTCCGAAGAGTATCTCCAGGACATCCGGATTGCACAAAATCTGGTGGTGCTCCGGACCTCTCCTGGCAACGCCAATACGCTGGCCATTGCACTCGATCGGGAAGAGCTCAACGATGTCGTTGGAACCGTAGCAGGTGATGACACGGTTCTGGTCATTACTCCCGATGGGGAAGCGGCCGTCAGATTCCGGCAGCGCATGCTGGAGCTGATTTCCGCCTAACTATATTAGTGGACGTGCCCGTCATGCGCGTGTCCATCATGCGCGTGTACGGGGGCTCCGGCGCAGTGCATTTGGCATCCGCTCCCGGAGACAACACACGGCACGTGCTCAAACTGAATGGTCGTGTGGTGGATCCCAAAACCGCGGACCACATCATTGATCCCTTTCAGAATGCAATCGCTCGCCGAGGGCGGCATGTCCTCGATCAAAACATGCGAAGACAAAGCATGACTGCTGGATCCCAGGCTCCAGATGTGCAGATCGTGGACATCCAGCACACCTTCGAGCGCGCTTATGGAGTCTGTGACCAGTTTCAGATCCATCCCGCGCGGCAGGCCTTCGAGCAGGATGTTGAGTGACTCCCGGACAATGTCCCAGGCAGTGTAGATGATCAGCCCGCCAAGCGCGATTGACAGAATTGGATCGACATAGGTCCAGCCGGTGTAGCGGATCATGAT
>JAOAPP010000591.1 GCA_025462985.1 Bryobacterales bacterium
GAAGATATATATGAGGCAATCGTGAACACGTCGCCTCATATCAAATTCGGAGTTGCCTTCAATGAAGCGTCAGGCGATTGCCTGACCCGATTCGATGGCAATGACGAAGAATTGGGCCGCAATGCAATCGATAATGCAACCGCCATCGGAGCCGGACATATCTTCGTCGTAGCCCTGACTAACGGATACCCAATCAATATTCTCGGACGGATCCAGGCCGTACCGGAGGTGGTCAACATCTTCTGCGCGACGGCGAATCCGGTCGAAGTGATCGTTGCCGAAACCGAACAAGGCCGCGGGATCCTGGGAGTCATCGACGGGAACTCTCCCAAGGGGATTGAGACGGCGCAGCATGTCAAAGCGCGAGTCGAACTACTGCAGCGGTTCGGATACAAACGGTGAGCCAGAAGGCAACACGAGTTACTCTGCGAAACGCAAAGTAGTCTGAGGCAGGTAGGTGAGCAAGAGCTCCCGATTCGCTTGCACTTCCACGCTGGGGCACGCGGCCGGCAGCAGCACCGTTTCAGCGTGCGCAATCGACTCCGTGATGCCCTGCGTTTCGAGGAGAACGGGATTGCCGAGATTGGTCAATACAATCGCACCGTCGAACTCATGAGGCCGACGCGGCGAGTCTCAACTCGGTCCAGTCTGAAGTAGGGGCACTCGCAGCACAGGCAGCGCACCGCGTTCTCCTCTTCGGAGGCCGTTCCTTTAGAGACTTCGGGATGGCTTTCCCAGCGAAGCTCCGCAAGGAGCGAGTCAATATTCTTTTCCGACTCGTCGCGGGTGAGTTCCTCGCCATTTTCCATGCGGGACGGCATGGCGTGCTGCTGGATGTTGGAGGTCCCTGGCGGTCGCATCGTCGGCCTGTACGTGAACCCGAAGCATGCCGGATCCGTCGATAAATTTGGTCAACAGCGGAAAGCGCGGTCCGCGCCACCCTTCCGCAACTATTTCGTTCGGGTACACCTGCACAACATCTCGCAGACTCTTGCCAGCGAAGTCCCCATTGGTGATGACGGAGATGTCTCCGTCCACATCGCTGATCTCCCACGTCTCGGCGACCCTCTCATCGGGAAGATCCTTCTTGCCAATCTTTTCCGGGATGAGATGGCCGCCGAATACGTGCTGACGAAGCGGCGTACTGATCTTGAGGGGGTACCAGATCATCGCCTGCGCTCGTTAGATGATGGGCTGCCCACCGGTGACCGCGACTGTTGCGCCTGAGACATAGCTTGCTTCCGATGAAGCGAGCAACACATACACGGGCGCAAGCTCAGCAGGTTGCCCCGGCCGTTTCAGAGGCACGTTCTGCCCAAAACTTTTTACCTGTTCATTGGGCATTGTCGCCGGAATCAGCGGAGTCCAGATGGGACCAGGAGCCACGGTATTCGCTCGAATCCCCTTCTCGGCCAGGAGTTGCGCGAGAGTGCCCATGAAGTTCTGAATCGCGGCTTTGGTGGCCGAATAAGGGATCAGCTTCGGTTTCGGTGTGTCTGCATTCACCGAGGCCGTCGAGACAATGGCGCTGCCCGGCGGCATGTGAGGAACAGCTGCCTTGACCAGGTAGAACATCGAATAAATATTGGTCCGAAAAGTACGATCCCACTCTTCGCTCGAAATCTCATCGAGGCTTTCGCGCGTCTGTTGAAAGGCCGCGTTGTTGACCAGGATGTCTATGCGTCCGAACTGCTGCACGGTCTTTTCAACCAGTGAGCGGCAGTGCTCCTCCTGAGAAATGTCACCGGGAAGCAAGAGTTCTTTTCTTCCGGCGCGCTTCACCCAATTGCCGACTTCCTGGGCATCCTCGTGTTCATTGAGATATGAGATTGCGACATCCGCACCTTCCCGCGCGTAGGCGATCGCGACCGCCTTCCCGATGCCGCTGTCCCCACCTGTGATGAGGGCGACGCGGTCTGTCAATTTCCCCGATCCACGATAACTTTCTTCCCCGTGATCAGGTCGAGGCTTCATCTCTCGTTCTTTGCCCGGAACCGTTTGCGGTTGCTCGGGAAATGGAGGCGTGGGGTACGAAGTCCTTGGATCTTTTAACTGCGTGCTCATGGCCAGTGTGACTCAGCACGGTCACTTGGCGTTAACTGGGGACATCTACAGGCGGGGCGGCGTCGCCTAATCCGGTTCAAGGACCGGCAGCAGCGTTTTCTCACGCAGGCCGTTTTCGGTGACAGCTCCGATATTCAGATCGAGCATGCGGTTCGCTTCCCGGGGAGTCGACAGTTCTACTTTGAGGAAGTTACTGGTCAGTGCCATGCCACGCTGTTCGAGTGTCACTGCCGGAAGGGTCCTATCGACCATCCTACGGCGAAAGGCCAGGTTCTTTTCGTCAGAAAGCTGGCGCAAAATGCGAGTACGTTCCCGCCGGGTCTCGACCGGAACCGGCGAAGGCAGGTGAGCAGCCTCGGTGCCGGGCCGCTCCGAGTAGGTGAAAACGTGCAAATACGTGAACGGGTGTGACTCGATAAAGCGCACCGTTTCCGCGAATTCCGCCTCGGTCTCACCAGGAAATCCGGTCATGATATCGGCGCCAATAGCGGCATCCGGCATCAGGTTTGTCGCAAGCTCCAGCCTGCTGGCATAGTGGCGAGCTCGATACTTCCGGTACATACGCTTCAAAACCGCGTCCGAGCCCGATTGCAGCGGCATATGCGCGTGTTTCGCGATTCGGGCACTGCCCGCCATCAGACGCAGTAGCTCCTCGCTCCAGTCCATCGGTTCCACCGAACTGATGCGCAACCGGCGAACGGAGGTCCGGTCCAGAATGTGGTGCACGAGGTCAACGAAGCGCATCTGCCCCGGAAGATCGCGCCCCCAGCGCCCGAGATTGATCCCGCTTAGGACGATCTCGCAGTAGCGGGACGCAAGATCTTCCATTTGGTCAACGATGCTTTCGATGCTGGCGCTCCGGCTTTTCCCCCGAACAGTCGGAATGATGCAAAAGGAACACCGATTGCTACATCCATCCTGCACCTTGAGATTGGGCCTCGTGCGATCTTCGCGGGTATCCAGTACGGGCTTCGAGCGGAAATCCCGATACGCCGACATATCTCCGACTACAACTTCCCCGAGAACCTCGCCGTGATACTCTTCCCGCTGCCTGGAAACGATCTCGGCGATGTCGGATTTATGCGAGTTGCCGACCACCCATCGGACGCCTTCGATCTGCGCCAGTTCGGCCGGAGCTCGCTGCGCATAACAGCCGGTCACCAGGATTTCGGCGTGCGGGTGATCGCGATGGAGATTCCGCACGAAGCGCCGCGCATCCACATCGGCTCCCTTTGTCACGGTGCATGTGTTGACAACCAGCAGGTCGGCTTCGGACGCCGTGTGCGCGCGGGCATAGCCGCTTTCGCCGAGCGATGCCTCAATCGCGGAGCCATCCGCCTGCGACGCGCGGCAGCCAAAACTCTGAGCGAAAACTCTCTTCACGTGCCTGATCCCAGTGTAATGGCCAAGAGTGCAATAATGCTTATTGCCTGCGCGAACGGGCAGCCGCCGGGTGCATTTCGCATCGGGAGGAAAGTCCGGTCTTCACAGGGCAGCATGCCGGTTAACGACCGGGGGTTGGCGCTTAAAGCGCCCGCTACGGATAGTGCCACAGAAAAAATACCGCCGCTTGCGAGTTCGCTCGCGGGCGGTAAGGGTGAAAAGGTGCGGTAAGAGCGCACCGCGGTCCGAGTAATCGGACTGGCAGGGAAAACCCCATGTGAAGCAAGACCAAATAGGGGAGGAGGAGCGGCCCGCTCCGTTACCACTTCCGGGTAGGTCGCTGGAGCCTTTCAGTAATGGAAGGCCTAGAGGAATGGTTGCCGCCTGCTTCGGCAGGAACAGAAACCGGCTTACAGTTCGCGCAGGTTCTCAATGCTGTACTTTGGATTCCGAGCATCGCACCGATTTCACCAGCTGGTCTGCCAGTTCTTACGCCGCTTATTCACCCGGTTCTTCTTCAGGTGGCTCCCCCCACTCTTCGATCGCGCTCGCATACTGCTTCAGTGCGGCAATGGAGCCGCTGCTGGTAAAACCCGCAGTGCGAAGGCGTCGGTACACGCTGGCTATGTTCTTCTGTTCCTGCAGTAGTTCGTGCAGGTTCTGGTTGCGATACTTGCGCCGCAGGAATGCGGCAATGAGTTCTGGTTCCGGACTGGCGGAATAGGTTTTCGCAATCGCTTCAGCGGCAGTCGCGGCAGCAACATTCTTTGCGCGCAGCTCCCGCAGCACTCGAAAGCTGCCGAACCCCTGATTTTCGAGCCGCGCTGCCGCAAACGCCTCAGAAAACTTCCGGTCGTCTGTCAGGCCGTACTCTTTCAGCTTGGCCAGTGTGACTTCTACCTGCCCAGCCGCTTCTGCCCGCCGCAGCATTTTCTGACGCAGTTCATTAACCGAGTGAGCGCGCTGCCCCAACGCCCGGAGCGCGTACTCCCACAATTGTTCCTCGTTTAACTTCTTCGGTTTAGGACGGACGCCCATGTCGCGAAACGTTTGCTACTGTAGCATGCTCTACAAGATGTAAACTGCTTGAGAGGCGGCCAGCTGCGTCTGGCCTTCAATTCGAATTTAAAGGAGATTGGTATGGAGGAGAAGAGCGGTTTTGGTTATTTTCTATTGGGGCTCGGAATTGGCGTAGCCGCCGGCGTACTTTGGGCACCGAAGTCAGGTGAAGAGACCCGCCAACTGCTCGCCGACAAGGCCGGGGAAGGCGCCGATTATCTGAAGGCCCGCACGGACGAGGGCAAGCAGTATGTCCAGCAGCGCGCCGCGGAGGGAAAGGAATATCTCCGTCAGCAGACCGATACTATAAAGGGTTCTGCCTCGGACCTCTATGACAAGGGCCGTACCACGGTCGCCAAGCAGAAAGAAAATCTGAGCGCGGCGGTGGAAGCCGGCAAGCAGGCGTATCGAGACGCCGTCTCCGACGTCAAGAGCCCTGCAGCCTCGGCCACATCGGGCACGAGCACTACAGCGGATAACATCTAGTTGAGTTGAAGCGATCAGTATTCTGCAACCGCGTGTAACATGGACCAGCAAACACTTCTCATAATCCTTACTGTCTTCGTTGGACTCGCCGCCCTAGCGATGCTAATTCAGATGGGAACTTTGATCGGACTCTTTCTGGTGGCAAAGAAGCTGCAGCAGCAATTCACGGATCTGATGCCCCAGGTGAACGCGATCATGAGCGTGGGCAAGAAAACTGCTGATGTCACGTTGCGAACGGTAGAGAATGCTGAGAAGCACATTGACAGGATCGGCGCGACCAGCGGCGCCATCCTGGACGTGACCAAGCAGCAGGTCGCAAAGATCGACGGATTGCTTTCAGACGCCACGACGCGCGCGAAAGTACAGCTCGAGCGCGCAGAAATGGTCCTCGATGACTCTATGGGAAAAGCCCAGGAGACTGTATCCATCGTTCAACGTACAATTCTTCGTCCGGTTCGTGAGCTTAACGGTGTGGTCACTGGAATTCGTACAAGCCTCGCCCATCTGAGCCGCGGCAGCAGGCCGACCGTGGATCATGCCACGTCGGACGAAGAAATGTTTATCTGAGAAATAAGTCCGGTCGCTCGCTCCGGCTTTCACGAAGCAGGATGGCGAAGACGGAAGCGTGGCGTCCTTCATCTATCTGCAAGCGCTGAGCAAGCTCAACTCGGCCGAGTCATCTCTTCCGGCCTGACATATTTATCGAAGTCCTCCGGGCTCAGATAGCCGAGCTTCACTGCCGCATCCTTCAGCGTGGAATGTTCGATGTGCGCAGTATGCGCGATCTTCGCGGCTTTGTCATACCCCAGCACCGGATTCAAGGCGGTGACCAGCATAAGGCAATCGTGCACATATTGCTGCACACGCTCACGATTTACCTGAATTCCAACCGCGCAATGTTCAGTGAAGCTTCGGCACCCATCAGACAACAGCCGCACCGAGTGCAGAAAGTTGTAGATGATGACAGGCTTGAAAACATTCAGTTCAAAGTTGCCCTGGGAACCGGCGATGCCGATAGCAGTATCGTTTCCGATGACCTGCACCGCAACCATCGTGAGCGCCTCGCTCTGCGTCGGGTTCACCTTTCCCGGCATGATGGAGGAGCCCGGCTCATTCTCGGGAATGGTCAACTCTCCCAGACCGCAGCGTGGGCCGGAAGCGAGCCATCGCACGTCGTTGGCG
>JAOAPP010000621.1 GCA_025462985.1 Bryobacterales bacterium
CCATAGTGCCGATTGAAAAATCCCCACCTCCTCGGACGGGTGGTGTACCCCCGACTCTGGAAACCAGAGGAGGGCCGACACCTGTTCAGGGGGAAAGACGTGGAAGAGATCAGCGAGCTCAAACGAGAAGGGTTGAGCATTCAGGCGATCAGTGAGCTGACCGGTTTCGATCGTAAGACGATCCGGAAGTACTTATTGAAACCACAGGGGCGGCCAGTGTACGGACCGAGGGTAGCTGCGGCGAGCAAACTGGAACCGTATAAACGATATCTGAAGGAGCGGCTTGAGGCAGGGGTCTGGAATGCCCAAGTGCTGCTGCGTGAGTTGAGAGAACGCAACTACACAGGTGGCTACACGATCTTGACGGACTGGCTTCGGCCGCAGCGCGAGTGGGCGCATGTAGTGGCCGTCCGGAGGTTCGAGACGCCGCCAGGCAAACAGGCGCAGGTGGATTGGGGACATCTCGGATCGCTCTCGGCAGCGGGAGGAGAGCGCCTGCTATGGGGCTTCACGATGACCTTGGGGTATAGCCGCAGGATGATGGCGGAAGCGGCCACGGACCAGAAGCTGGGAACGCTTTTGCGCATGCATGAGAAGGCTTTCGAGCAATGGGGAAGCGTGCCGGAAGAGATTCTATATGACCGCATGAAGACCGTCTGGACGGGTACGGACGAGCGTGGCGAGATTGTTTGGAACGCCGTGTTTCTGGACTTCGCTCGCTATTGGGGATTCAGACCGCGGCTGTGCCGACCTTACCGGGCGCAGACGAAAGGCAAAGTGGAATCGGGCGTGAAGTATGTGCGGCGAAACTTCCTGTGCGGTTTGCTGGGCCGTGAACCGTCCAGCCTGGCCGACCTGAACGCGGAGCTACGCCGTTGGATAGCAGAAGTTGCCAACCAACGCGTGCACGGAACGACGCGGGAGCAGGTGCTTCTCCGCTGGGACGAAGATCAGTTCAGCATGCAGCCGGTAAACGGCCGCCTGCCTTACCCGTACGCCGATGACGAGCAACGCAAGGTGGCGAGGGATGCCTATGTTTCCTGGCAGGGCAGCCGTTATTCGGTTCCGTGGCGCTATGCGGGCAAAGAGGTGTGGGTTCGCGAGCAGGAGCGCGATGTGGAGGTACGCTGCGGAGCTGAACTCATTGCCAGACATGCGCCAGCGGTCAGACGCCATCAGGTAGTCACACGAAGTGAGCATCACGAAGGGATTCCCCTCGGCAACAAGCAGCCAGGCAAAACGCTGATCCACATGCAACACAGCGCTCCAGTTGTGGAGCGACGTTCGTTGGAGGCGTATGAAAGTTTGGCGGTGGGAGGCGGGCGATGACGTTGGAAAGTCTGCGAACCGCGTTGGCTGCACTCAACCTGACTGCCATTGATGCACGGCTGGAGACCCTGCTCGAAAGTGCCTCTAAGAAGGAACCTGCCTACGCCGACTTCCTGCTCGAAGTGATGAGCGCGGAAGCCGACGCCCGGCGGCAGCGCTATCTCAAGACCCGCCTGCAACTGGCGCATCTGCCGTATGTGAAGACCTTCGATCAGTTCGACTTCGCTTTTCAACCCTCGATCGACGAGCGGCAGATTCGCGAACTGCGCACGCTGCGATTCGTCCATGAAGCATCCAATGTGATTTTGCTGGGCCCTCCCGGAGTAGGCAAAACTCATCTGGCGGTGGCGCTGGCCGAAGCCGCCATTCAGTCCGGTCAGGCTGCGTACTTCATGACAGCGCACGATCTGGTAACGGATCTCGGACGCGCTTACCGAGAAGGCCGCCTGGACCGCCGGCTGCGTATCTACCTCGCTCCCAAGGTACTGATCGTCGATGAGATGGGCTACCTGCCGCTGGACGAATTGGGCGCGACTATTTTCTTTCAACTGGTCAGCGCCCGTTATGAAAGGGGCAGCATCATCCTGACTTCGAACAAGAGCTATGGCGAGTGGGGTTCGATCTTTGGTGACCCGATCATTGCGACCGCAATCCTTGACCGCCTGCTGCATCACTCAACGACGGTAAACATTCGCGGAGAAAGCTATCGGCTCAAAGAACGCCGTAAAGCTGGACTGCTTCCTTCGCCGGAACCGCAGCATATAGAGCCAACCGCTATCGCCCCGAACAGTCGTGGCAAGCGGAAGCATTCGTTATGAGTTTTTGAGGCATGGGCAAATCTACCAATCCGATGTATGCATTGAGCGGCTCGGGCGAAGCCGGGATCGGCGTCGCCCCGAGTCTCATCGTTTTGATGAGTTTGCAGCCAGTTATTCCTTGGCGGGTTGCACTCCTGCAGTGCCCGCCTCCGCTTCACCGGCCAGTTTCTATATTCCGTCCACTGGCCGAAACCGTAAACCACCACCTCGCCAGGGCTGGGGATTTTTCAACCGGCAGAATGAGGAATTTTCAGGCTCTTCCGCAAATTAGGTGCAAGCTGCCAAGTTGAATGGTTTCCAAACATAAGAGGTATGTAATGTCTTACACTAAATTTGCAAATGGCGACTCCCCCGAGCCATTCGCAATCCGTGCTGCCTGAACCTCGGAAGCTGGTCCTCAGGAAGATTGAAGGCGAGGCGGATCGGTTCGTTCTGTACGTCCGGGTTGAGCAAGTGGCTCGCTGCCCGGGTTGTCAGACGGCATCAAGATCTGTTCACAGTGCCTACAGGCGCACACTCGCCGATCTGCCCTGGCAAGGACTCCGAGTCGAGATCAGAATCCAGGCACGCAAGTTCCGGTGCCGCAATGCAAGCTGTCGGCAGAAAGTGTTTGCCGAACGGTTGGACAGAGTGGCAGCGATTTACGCCCGAAGAACGGATCGGCTTGGCAACGTGATCCGACTGGTCGGCTACAGCACTGGCGGATTGCCTGGTAGCCGTTTATTGGAACGTTTGGCGATCCGCGTGAGCGATGATACGCTCCTCCGGACGATTAAGTCGCCGAGCACCGTAGAGGTGACAGAAGAAGCAATCCATCATCTTGGGGTGGACGATTGGGCCTGGAAGAAAGGGCAGAACTACGGGACGATTCTGGTGGACTTGGAAAGGCACCGGGTGATCGATTTACTGCCGGATCGCTCTGCCAAGAGCTTGGAACAATGGCTGAGCCATCGTACTACGATCAGAACCGTGAACCGCGACCGAGCCGGCGCTTACGCCGAAGGCGCATCCAAGGGTGCGCCTGACGCTGTTCAAATCGCTGATCGCTTTCATCTATTTGTGAACTTTTCCGACGCAGTCGAGCGCGCTCTGGAGAGCAAGCGGCAGGAGCTTGAGGTGCCTTTGGATGGCGAGATCCCAGTTCCAGCAGAGAACAACGTACAGTGTTCAAAGCCGGAAACTGCTGTGCAGCGCACCAAGAGTGCCCGTCGCTGCCGTCGATTGGAACGGTATCAACAGGTAATCGAGCTTCATGCAAGCGGACATTCGCAAAAAGCGATTGCGAACACTCTCGGTATCTCTCGAAAAACCGTTCGGTGTTGGATGCGCTCGAACGAGTTTCCGGAACGCAAGCCGGTATCGGGAAAGTACAGCCACGTGCGCGAGTTCGAGAAGTATCTGCATCAACGGTGGGCTCAGGGCTGCCACAACGCTACTCAACTCTTTCGTGAGATCCGCGCCCGCGGATATCGGGGCAGCCGACAAATGGTCTCCTATCACGTCTCGCCATGGCGCAAAACCAACAGCATCGGAAAGCCGAAGCCACCCAAACGCCTCGCACCCAAGGATGCTGCGATTCTTATATGCAAGCGGCCCGAACGGCGATCCGCCGACCAGCAGAACATTCTGGACCGTCTCACGAGCAGCCATGCTGATATCGCTCATTTGTGCGGCTTGGCACTCGAATTTCGCAACGCCATGCAAAACCAGGACGGTACCTGTATGCTGGCGTGGATCGATAATGCCGCATCTTCTGACCACATCTCCATCGCACGCTTTGCACAAGGACTCCGCCGAGATTTAAAGCCGGTCATCGCCGCAGTCGAAAGCCCGTTGAGCAGCGGCCAAGTTGAAGGTCAGGTCAATCGCCTGAAGGCTCTCAAACGTCAAATGTACGGTCGTGCCGGTTTCAGCTTACTCCGCGCAAGAGTTCTCCCGCTCTCCCCTCAGGGTCCTTGACCTGCAGCTAATTTGCGGAAGAGCCAACCAAAGGCCTGGCGCTGCTGGGCGTTCTGGCGCTTTCAGTGGGCATCGCTTCGACGACGGCGATCTTCAGCGTCGTGCATGCCGTTCTCCTGAAGCCGCTGCCATATAGTGAGGGCAATCGCTGGGTGGCCTTGTTTGGGGGCAATCGCTAGAAGACGAAAGCACCCACTACTCTGCGCTTTCCTACGCTGACATGGTGGCGTTCGGGGAACGCACGAGCAGCTTCGATGTCTTCGGCTGGTATAGCCTTGGAGGCAACTATAATCTGACCTCGCCGGGCCAGCCGCAGCATATCGATGGGGTAGAAGTCACGCCGTCACTGCTGGACAACCTGGGCGTGAATCCGGTTGCGGGGCGGCTCTTCAAGGAGTCGGACGGCTTCAGTGTCGCAATGCTGTCACAGCAACTGTGGCGCCGTTTGGGATCGAATCCGGACATCGTCGGCAAGCCGGTCACGCTGGATGGAAAGTCCTATACGGTCGTCGGCGTGATGCCGGCGTGGTTTCGGTTTCCAATTGTGAGTGTTTCGAGCCAGGACGTTCGCAACGATATCTGGATACCCGTCAGCCCGCCTCACGACGAAGCGCAGCGGCGCAATTACGCGATGTACGCCTCTTTTGCCCGCCTGAAGCCGGGCGTCACCGTCCCTCAGGGGAGAGCCGATGCCAGGCGCGTCGCATCGGAAATCGCGAAAGAGAGCCCGGCGAATCACGACTCCTTTACGGCCGCTGTTTTCAGCCTGCGTGATTTTGTGGTCAAGGAAATCCGGCCAATTCTTCTGCTGCTGTTCGGTGCCGCGGGCCTGTTGCTGCTCCTCACGTGCGCAAACGTTGCAGGGCTGCTGCTCACCCGGTCAGTGGGCCGCGCCCGGGAAACGGCCATCCGGATCGCCCTGGGCGGCGGGCGCGGGCAACTCGCGAAGCAGTTCTTTTTTGAGGGGCTGCTTGTCTCGGTCGCGGCGGCTGTGCTTGGCGTGGCGGGAAGTATCGCTCTGGTCCGACTTGTCGTGTCAATCGCTGCCGAGTACATTCCGCGCGCGGACGAAATCTTAATCAACTGGGCTGTGATGCTTTTTTGCTATTGCGATTGCCTGCCTGGCGGCGATGCTTTCTGCGATGGCCCCGCTGTGGCAGGAAGTTCGCACGCGTCCGAACGAGGTTCTGAGTGACGGCGTGCGCGCGTCCGCCGGCGTCAGAAGCCGCAACCTTTCCAGATCGCTCGTCGTCCTGGAGATTGCTCTGGCATTTACGCTTCTTTCCGTTAGCGGGCTCCTGATTGAACAACTACAGAGGCCGAGTCATACGTCCCCGGGCTTCGATCCGAATCACTTGCTGACCTTCCAACTGAGCCTGACGGACACCAGGAGGCCGCTGGCTGCTTATCAGCAAAGCCTGATACAGGCGTTTAGCGAAATCCCAGGAGTCCGGGCCGCAGCCGTGGCTAACCAACTGCCCATGGCCGGATGCTGCTTCTCCTCTACGATCTTTCCGGAACACCGGGTTGAAGGTCGAGACCTTATCAGAACGGTCAGCTTTATGGCAGTCAGCAAAGGGTACTCGCCGCGATGCGGGTTCCTTTACGCAATGGCCGCCTGCTGAACGATCACGACGTGAACGAAAAGATGATTCCC
>JAOAPP010000690.1 GCA_025462985.1 Bryobacterales bacterium
CTGCTCTACGCCTTCTTCACCATGCTGCCCCGGGTGGTCGAGCTGCGTCAGGCGCACTGGTTGTGGCTGCCCGATCTCCAGGCGCCTGACCCGTGGCATATTCTGCCGATTTTGATGGTCGTCAGCATGTTCCTGGTGCAGTACTACACTCCATCGCCCGGCGTCGACCCGCAACAGCAGAAGATGATGGCGTTTATGATGCCTGTTATCTCCGGCTATTTCACCTGGAACTACGGCTCTGGACTGGCACTGTACTGGGCTATCGGCAACCTTATCAGCATTGCACAGCAATCCATCATGAATCGCACGAGCATCGGCCGTGAGATGCGGGAGATCGCGGCCAAACGCGCCCGCCGCAAGGCTGGAGTCGGCGCTACAGGCACCACGATCCAGGGGAAGCGATAATTCGTGGTCGGTGGAATCTTTTAGTGGCCAAAGATCGTCTATTCTACTGATATATGAAATTTGCCTGGAGATTTATTCACGCAATGAAACAGAACGAGCCCTTCCCGTGCCGATGACGAATAACCCGAACCTCCCCGGCCAGGCAGCAAGCAAGATAGAAGACTTCCTGAAAATACTGAGCACCACCGGCGGTCTACACCTCAAGTCAAAAATCCTTGCCTGCAACGGCCAAGTGCAACCAGATTCCAGCGACGCTGCTGTTGCGCCCAGCGCTGGCTCGGTTCAATCCTCCCCCTCCTCGCCCGGCGCCACTCCCGAGATCTGCGTTGAGCTTAGCGGTCCGGACACTCCACTCCTTCTAGCCCGTAACGGTGAGCTTCTGCTTGCGATTGAGCACATCGCTGCCAAGATCCTCCGGCTCGAACCGGAAGACCATGACCGCATCTCTTTCGACGCGGAAGGCTTCAAGGCTACGCGCAACCGTGAACTCGACGTTATGGCCGAGATGGCCATTCAGAAGGTTCGCGCTACTGGCGAGCCGTTCTCCTTCTCCCCCATGACCTCTCGTGAGCGCCGCATACTTCACTTGGCGCTGGCGAAATCTGGCCTTCCGACGGCCTCTTCCGGGACAGGCCCTGGGCGGTTTGTGGTTCTCTATCCTGAAGGACTTGAGCCTGTTCCGCCCGCGGCACCTTCCGCAGAAGATCGCACCAGAGCAATACGGAGCAGTTTCCGCCGCCGCTAGCCGGCAGGCGGCCGCGTCGCAACGACGGGTTGCGAGCCGCGCAGCGACGCGTTTCCATCACGGCGCCTTGCCGCGGTTCCCTTTGCAGGGGTCTCGGCAGGGCCCTCAATCCGCTGTTCCAAATATTTGTGCCAATCCTCGGACTCTGCCAGGCGTTTGATCATGGCGTTCCGCTCCATCAAAAACGCCTTCAGCTGTTTCCGCAGAAACATTCTTGTTGTCAGCCGTCGCCAAAGTCCTCCACTGGCTGAAAACCGGACTTCATCCCGCATGCGAGTTCCATCATCCATCGGCGCGAAGTAGTGGTCGTGCTCGAACCGCTGGAAGGGGCCGTCGATCATCACATCACGGTAGTAGCTATGGGGCCTCAGCTTCTCGATCACGCTGGTGTGCCGCCAGCGGAAACCAAAGTGGTTCCCGTTAAACGTCAATGTGTCTCCCTCGCCGATCGTCCCTTGCATTGCATTGGCGCCGGTCTTGTCCCGCACCGAACGGGCAGATGCAACATGAAGATCGATACTCAGCGACAAGAGAAAACAGCGCTCCACCGGCGCATCAATCCAGGTTCCCAATCGAATAATTTCCATAGTCCGTCAATCTTCCTGACTACAAGAATGCAACGCTGTTTGAACTACGCGAGGAGCAGTATCTTTCCGATCCCGCCCTTTTCTGCAGCCGCGTGAGCCGCAGCCGCATCAGCCAGGGGAACCATTCGGTCAATTGGAATCACAAATAGTCCCGCGGCCACGTCCTCTGCCAGAATTCGCAACATTGCCGCATCCGGCTTCGCCTGGATGGGCTCGACCTTTATTGTTGGATGCATTCTGGCGTTCGCCGGGGCACCCACGACGCTGGCGAAGATCCCCCCCTGTTTTACCTTCCCCAGCAGCTTTTGGGCGGTCTCGCCATCGACGGTGTCGGCTATAGCGTCGATAAACCCAAGCTTTTCAATGGCCGCGGCGTCATCCAGCGCGAGAACTTGATCGGCTCCAAGGGATTCCGCCTCCTTCAACTGCGATTTTTTCACCCCGGCGATTACCTTTGCGCCAGCTTTTTTCGCGGTCCAAACCGCCGATCGCCCTACGCTCCCGACCGCTCCAGTGACTAATACGGTCTGCCCAGCCTGAATCTTTGTGCCCTGCGTGATCAACTGCTCCCCCGTCAACATCACCAACGGCAACGCCGCCGCCTTCACCAAATCCAGCTTGTCGGGAACCAACGCCAGATCCTTTGCTGCGACTGCGGTCAACTCCGCATAAGTCTTGGAGGCCATCGCCATGACCTTGTCTCCGGGCTTGAATTGGCTGACGCCCGGACCTACTTCTCGCACAATTCCCGAGACGTCCCGTCCCAGAATCGCAGGGAACTCCACCGGAAAATGGGCTTTCGCGGCCCCGCTTCGCATCTTGTAATCGATAGGATTGACGCTGGTTGCGGCTACACGCACTAGCACCTGACCTTCCTTCGCCACTGAATCAGGAACGTCCTCATACTTCAGCTTCTCCGGTCCGCCATACTCATGCAAAACGACAGCCTTCACTGGACACCTCAAAATCTGAGATGCACGCCTCGCGCTGGTGACTTGCGCTTTTCTTTAGACGAATGCAAAGAGTGGTCGAAATGGCAGAAAATCAGCGGCAGGTGACGGAGCGCTTTAGCTCGCTTGTTCTTGCTGTGGAAGATACTTCGGCCACTCGCTGCCGTTCTCCGCCACTCTCTTGAGCAGAGCCAATCGGCGGCGCAGGCGTTTGGACAAATAGGGCACCAGCACAAACCGGCCCACCAGCCTTCCCAGAACGCCCAGGGGCATGGTGAAACGAATCTTGTCGTTCAGTACGGTCAGGTCGTTCATCTCGTAGAAGTAGTGGTCGAGCTGGTA
>JAOAPP010000740.1 GCA_025462985.1 Bryobacterales bacterium
CGTACCGGCTGCAGTTCGGTCTTATTGGAGGGCTTGGCTATAAAGGTCAGCAGATACTGATTCTGCAGCCTCGTCGAAAGGTCTTGAAGATATGGTACGAACGAGACGGGAGCGCTGAAGGTAGTGATGTAAGATTCACCGCCCGTTTCGTCCGAAAGTTGAGATAAGAAGTTCTGGCCATAAGTCACCCGCCACAGGTTGTGACCGGCGTGGCCAGCGCTCGGGTTGTAAATGGTGTACACGACCACCCCAGCCCGCTGTGCATCTGCAATGCCCTTATTAACGTAGGGGTTGTCAGGCGCGAGGCCGCCGCCCAGCGCCTCTATGCCGCTGCTGATCATCAGGACTTCCCGTCGCGCTCCGTTGGAGGAAGGCCACTTTTTCACCGCGTCTGAGAGCGAATCGTACGGGCTGACGTCCGCCCCGGCGATGCCCATAGTGACCCGAATCGAATTTGCCGCTGCTGCGTGGTCCGCCGTGAACCCGTGCGCCATCGACGCCATCCCATTCTGCATGTACGCAACCGCTACCTGCGTATTACCCGGCAATGAGTTGATCCACTTCTTGATGTCATTGATCTGAATGTCGAATGTGGATTGGGACGAGTTGTCGATCAGCAGCATAAGCTGCAAAGCCGAGCCTTTCAGCGATCGAAATTCGGTGATTTGATTCTTCTGCTTTCCTTGTGAGACCTCGATATCCGCGGCCTCCACTGGCGGAATTTGCTTGCCGTGTTTCGCCTCTACCGTAACCACCATGCTGGCGCTACCCTGGCCCGCCGTATTCTGCGCTGACGCAAGTGAGGCCAGCATCGACACGGCTCCGGCTGCCAGCGCCAGCCGCTTCCAATTTATTCTCATTTTGTAAACCTCAATCTAGATCAGGGCGGCGGTTGGAGATCTGCGGAGTGATACTCTCGACCGTTTCTTCGCGTAACTCGCCAGCTCCAGAGATTTTGCTACCTGCGATTCAAACTCCTCGGCGCGAACTGCCGCAGTATGGAACCGCAAAGTGCGCCTTCGAGCTTTGTCTGCGGTTTCGAGACGCTGCTCATCGGACATCTGTAGGTAGGACGTTACATCCTCGGGAGTGGATACCGGAATAATTTCCGTGTACGGCTCGAAAAAGTTGGACAGCCCCGCCCACCTGTCGGTCAGTATCGGCGTTCCGCAAGCCGCTGATTCAAATAACCGAACACTGGGAGAATATCCGGCCGCAACCATGTCCTGCCGCGTCAGGTTCAGAGCGAAGCGCTGGCTGTTGTAAAAAAAGCGATGCTGAGTTGCCGGAAGATGCTCAATGCGATGAACGTTCGAGGGCCAGATCGTCTCGGGCGGATACTGTGGCCCGGCCACAGCGAACCTTTGCTCAGGCAGTCCTGCGGCAACCGACAGAAGAAGCCTTTCAAGTGCAGGCTGCCGGTCTCGCGCATAAGTACCGAGATACGCCAAGTCCCAGCTATTCTGTCCGTCTTCCGGGAAGTAAAGTGACGGGTCGACGGAGCAGTACAGCGGACGCGCACACGAGGACCCTAGCTGCTGCTCAATGTGATCCAGCAGCGGACCTCCCGTAAACGAGAAATAAACCTGATAACTGGGAATCAGATCATAGGACAAGTACTCGCAGCGGCCCGCTTTGAGGTTTGCAAGTGTAACAGGCGTGTCGATATCGTAGAAGGCCGTACAGTTGCGGGCAATGGAGTTGACCCATTTCCCCACCGCAACGCCCTCGGGGACATAGGATCCCACTATGACCACATCGGCCTCGCGTATGGCAGCCGAATGGCGCTCTTTCAACTCGGCAAGGCTTTCGTACAGCGCAACTTTGCAATACGGTGTCTCAGTGAACTCCCGGTTCTCGGCGTACCAGGGCACATCCCGCTCGAGAAATGTGACGGAATGTCCACGCTTGGCCAGCTCTTTCAGCAAGCCCCGATAGGTTGTCGCATGGCCGTTGCCCCATGTGGATGTGATCGTCAGACCCAGGAAGATACACCTCAGCTGGGGCTCCCTCACGCTCGAAACTCCAGTGCTGCGGCATCCTTCGACAGATCCGTCGTCTCGCGCAGGATCGCGTCCACCAATGCGCCCCGCTGCTTGTAGGTATGCTCCATCAGGACTCTTTGCCGGGCAGCCCGTCCAATCGTGCGGGACTGTTCCGGAGTAATCTGCCGCGAGATTTGTGCGACTTCCTCGCCATTGCGCGCCACCAGCACTTCCCTTCCCGGCTGCAGAAACATCTCCAGCCCTTCCCAGGCATCCGTAATGAGGCAGGCCGCCGCGCCCGCCGCTTCAAAGACACGCGTCGCCGGAGAAAATCCGTAGCGGGCCATGCTCTCACGGCTGATGTTCAGCACCGCGCGTGCCGAGCAGTTGAACGCATTGTGATCTGCCGTGTAGACATGCCCCACATACGTGACATTCGGCGCTTTCGGCTTGTCGCCCCAACCGCTGCCTCCCAGAATGTAACGCTCGGCCGGAGCCAACGCCGCCGCCTTCAAAAAGAACTCCTCGACCCGTTCCTCGCGATCCGGCAAACGATTCCCGAGAAAGGACAGGTCGCCCGCAAAGCGCGGATCTGGATCCACTGGAAAATGCACGTCAGGATCGAACGCGTTGTAGATGGCCTCGCACCGTCGCGCTCGGAGCTCGCGGTACCTGTCCGTCACCGGTCTGCCGCCTCCATATGTCAGCACCAGGTCGTAGTTCGGCAGTGCATTGTGGAACGGATCGTTGCGATCGCCGGTCAACCGGTCGAGCGTTGCCGGTGCATCAACGTCCCAGAACACTCTGAGAGCGCCCGTCTGAACACTCGCAATTCGAGTCTCCAGCCATTGGTCGAGTACGCCAACCCCGCTCGCCTTCACCACTACGTCGGCCTCTGCGGAGTGACGCACGAAGCGCTCCACTTCTTCTGATGCGTTCGGGTTGTAGACGACGATGCGGGCCCAATCGGGATCTGGAATGTCGCGATGTTTCTGCCGGTCATAAGCATCCGGCTCATAGAACGTAATCTCGTACCCCAGGTTTGCCAGCGCCCGAAGCACGCCTCGATAGTAAGTGGCTGCACCGTTCCAATATGCGGACACCAGGCTTGAGCCCCAGAAAGCAATTTTCATTGCCGCACCTCCGCCAGAACGTTGGCTTCCGCCCGTGTCCCATCGCCTTTCTCATCCTCGAAGATCTTCAACAGTTCGGTTACTCTGTGTCCGCAGGTGTGCCGGTTTCGGATCGTCTCCAGCCCGTTTTCCGAAAGTGTAGCGGCCAGTTCGGAATCGTTTAAAACGTCCGCCAAGTGCCTCCCCATCTGGTTGCCATCGCGCGCCATCAGGAAATCCTGCCCGACACGAAACAACCCCTCTGTGTCTAGCCATGGCGCCGATACCATTGGAATGCCGCACGCCAGTGCTTCGAATGGCCTGATTGTGGGAATGCCGGCAAGCTGCTGCACATAGGGCCGGCGCGGAACGTGAACAGTCGCTCGGAACTGCGCAAACACCTCGGGTGCCCGGAAATTCGGCAGCCATCCCCGGTACTCAATTCCCGCCGAGCTGAGCTCTTCAAGCGCCGATTCCGGATACCGCACCCCGTGCACACGGGCTTTCCAGCCGCCCCGACGCACAGGCTCAATCAGGAATTCGCGAAGCTCCTCGGAACGCTCCTCGTCTCCCCAATTGCCAATCCACACGATATCTCCAGCGTCCGACAACCGTTGGCGTGGATAAAAGACTCTGGTATCCGCAGCCTCATGCCAGATATGGACCCGCTTGCCCCAGCCAAGCTTCTCGTAAGCCCGAGCGAGCGACGCTCCATAGGCGAGCACGCCATCATAATCGCCCAACTCGAATCTGGCCATTTCGCGCGGAGCCGTAATCGCCCGGTGATGCGTGTCGTGGAACAAGGCGCGCAGCCGTGCATTCGTCCGTCGCAACTGCCCGATCTGGGCGACCAGAGCCGGCTCATTCCACTCGTGAACCAGAACAAGGTCGACTCCGTCAAGCGCTTCCGAAACGTCGAAGCTCTTCGAATCGTACAGGTGGCTCTTCAGGTTCGGGAACGTTTGGGAGAAAGCCTCCACCGCTTCGTTCCCGTGGTCGCGAAGCAGATTCTGCGTGCTCCAGTTTCCCTCCGGCTCATAGACTTCGACCCTATGTCCTCTCGCCTGCAACTCTGCAACGACACCGCGCAGGAAATGCGCATTCCCGTGATTCCAGTCGGAAACCAGGGAATGATAGAACATCGCGACGCGCAGACTCATGCAGCCTTCCCATCCTTGGCTTGCGTGCTGAGAAGGGAACCATAAAGGTCCAGATAACCGGTGAGCATCGCTGCAGAGCTATAGCGTTGCGCCCGCTTGGCCCCTAAGTCGGCCAGTCTGCGGCGGCGTGTGAAATCACGGCAGAGTTCATTCATCTCGAATTTCCAGAGATCCGGGTCGCGAGGGTCGAGGAAAACAGCAGCTCCGTCCCACAGTTCCCGAAGGCTCGGAATGTTGGACAGCACCAGACAGCATCGCGAACGGGCAGCTTCGAGCACAGAAAGTCCGAAGGGCTCATAAAGAGCCGGGTGCGCGAAGATACTCGCATGCCGAAGTTGTTCGACAAGCTGAAAGTGAGGAATTGGGCCAAGCCGCTGAAGGCCATCCGACGGCTTACACCCGCCATCCGGGCCGCGCTCCGCGCCAGCGATCCGAACCTGCCAGTCCAGCCGCGGCGCAATTGCAGCCAGTAAGCCGAAGTTTTTCGCCTCATCCCAAACCCTGCCGGCCGCTAGAATGAAGGGCTCCTTCTGCATTCCGGCGTGATCCGGAACTCGAGTGGAGTTGTGAATTACTCGGGTCTTTTGTGCTGGAATCCCATACTCCTCGCTCAAACTGCGTCCCATAGCGGCCGAGGGAACAACGACTGAATTGGTGGCGTCGAGCCCCGTCCTCACCCGACGAGTGTACTCATCCCACTCCGGACCCGGATCACAGCCCTTCACCGCCGCCCACCAGGAGCGCACACACGAGTGTCCGACCGTCACAACGGGACGCTCCCAAGGAAGCGCCGCTTGACTGAATCCGTTGAGATGGATCAGATCTGCGCTAAAACTCTGCTGCTGATCCAGCAACCACTTGCCCGATTCATCCACGTCTGGCCAAGGATTTTCCATCCACTCCAGCGCATAGTCGCCATGGACAGTTGCAAGCCCTGGGACTGATTCGATAGCTCCGAGTTGCCCGCTCGACGGCGTCGGTCCCAGCGTCGCAAGCAGCACCTCGACTCCACTCTTTGCTAGGTCCGTGCAAAGATCGACAGCATATTGCCAGACTCCACCGACAGCGTCGGCAGTCATCAGGATCTTGCGTGGCAATTCCGGATCGTCACCGGGCATTGGAGCTGAGTTCCAGTTCAACAAGCGGCTGCGGCCGCTGTTCCTGTATGTCGCTGAAAGAATCGAAGCCGTGAAGATAAGCCTCGTGAGCTCTCTCCCAGGCGAAGTCGTCGGCCGGACCCCATCTGCGCGTGTAGTCGGGCGACCCAGGGTAGGGGAATAATGGCACCGGCTTGTTAGCCCAGACGCCGTGCACTTCCAGTTTCTGGCGCCAAGCCTCAACCGCCTCAGTATCGTCCTCGGTCATCGCGAGAAGATTCGCTTGCACGAATGGGATGTGCTGCTTAGCAAAAAGAAGACGGTCGGTTAGTTCATCGGTCGTCATCTTGCATTTTTTGTCCAGGAAGGCGCGACCTTCCTCCGTAATGCTCTCCACCCCGGCTTCGATGGACACGCATCCGGCGCGAGCGAGCGCCCGAATCGCATCTTCGTTCCATAAGTCAATGCGAGTTTGGATGCCCATCTTCAGAGTTCTCTCACCCAGACCGGCCAGCACGGCGCCGTCGGGCAGAAAAATCTCGTCAATGAAATAGATGTACTCGACCCCTTGCCTGAGAAACCCGTCTACTTCTTCCAAAACAGTGCTTACGGGGCGCTTGCGATAGCTGTTTCGGAAGTTATCCTTGGCGCAGAAGGTGCAGTGGTACGGGCAACCCCGGGAGGCTTCCATCTCCGCGCCCGGTCCCTGTGGCTCCGCTTCAAAGCGATGATGATGATGCTTATGCCGCGTGATGCTTTCGTCAGGCCAGTGCAGGGCCGGCAACTGCTTCATATCCGCCGCGCGATTGGGGCCGCGCGCAACGTATTTATCACCTTCGAAATACGCCACTGACGGAGCAGTCGTGAGATCTGCAGCCAGGAGGGGAAGAATCTCTTCGCACTCGCCCAGTACCACCACATCCGCGCCGGTTTTCTTCAGAGTGGCTCGCGGCGTAGTGGACGCATGTGGGCCTACTACGATAAGTTGCTTCGTAAATGGCCGCACATCGAGACAGACCTGTTGCGGCACGCGCAGTTCAGGAGGCGCGCACCGCCAGAAAAGATAGCTCGGAGCAGTCGTTACAACCGTGACGTCCGGCTTCCAGGCAGCAACTCGGTCAATCACCGCGCGGTGGCTGAGCCCCCCGAGCTGTCCATCGATGATTTCGACCTCATGGCCGGCCCGTTCCAGCAGCGCTTTGGAATAGCCGTACTCCAGCGGTAGATGCGGCTCGCGGCATCCGAAATAAATGCTGCCTTCAAAATTCCAGAATGGATTCACTAGGGCGAAACGCATCAAGCCACCTGCACCGCCGTTTGTTCCACCAGCGAGGGTCTTTCGAGATACCAGTGATGAAGCCTCCGCAAGCCTTCGCGGATGCCAATCTTTGGCGACCAGCCCAGGACCTCACGCGCTCGCGTGGTATCCGCCACAAACCACCGCTGGTCCGCCAATCTTTCCGGACCCCACTCAATCTCCACCTGAATGTTCGTCAGCCCCCGCATCTCCGCAATCAAAGCGAGCAGGCTAGTGCTGTTGGCGACGCCTCCGCCCACATTGAATGCCTTACCCGCTGCGGCATTCATGTTCCCAAGCGCCAGTTGCATTGCGCGCACAAGATCATCCACAAACAGCAGGTCGCGCACCTGTTTCCCATCGCCGAAGATCGTGATCGGCTCACCCTTCAGAGCCTGCCGGAGAAAATGAGCCACCCAGCCTTGATCCTCCGATCCAAGCTGATAAGTGCCATAGATACAGCTCATGCGAAACACGCAAGCCGCCAGATTATACGAGTGAGCGTAATCGAGCACATATTGATCCGCCGCGCCTTTAGAACAGCCGTATGGCGACAAAAATTCCAGCGGCTGACTTTCTCCGATCCCACTCTGCGCCAGCGCAACATCGTTTGGTTCATGCCGCCCATTGCGCTCACAAACGGAAACGGATTGGAGCCTTCCATACACCTTGTTTGTGGATGTGAAGAGCACGGGACAGCTCGGATTCACCTGCCGAATTGCTTCAAGCACATGAAGCGTACCGGTCAGATTGGTTTCCATGTCGCTGATGGGATCGTCCAGGCTGGTGGTTACCGCAACCTGGGCAGCGAGATGATAGACCGCGCTTGCATTTTCGACGGCCCTTTGCACCTGAGTGCGATCGCGAGTGTCGCCCTGGGTGAAGCGAACGCGATCCGGGTACGCCTCCTGCAACTCCGCCACATTCTTTTCCACTCCGGGCCGGCTCAAGTTATCGAACACATGAACAGATTGGCCTTGGGCTAAACAGCCTTTCGCAACATTTGTCCCGATGAAACCGGCTCCTCCAGTTATCAAGACGGTTTCCACTGGCCGCCTCATTACACCACCAGACCTCTTGCGGAAAGTTCAGCATGCATTTCATCGAACCGGTCGGGGGCAGTCTGCTGTTGCAGCCATTCGGCCAACTTTCGCATCCCCTTTTCAACAGTCATCGTGGGCTTGTACCCCAGAACTTTGCGCGCGTGACTGATGTCCGGGAAGCAATGCCGAATGTCTCCCACGCGATAATTCCCGCTAATTTCCGGCTCGATTTTCTTGCCAAGCACCTTCCCCAAACGCTGAGCAACACCTTGCACCGTAACTACTTCCCCGCTTCCGATATTGAATATCTGATCGCTCGCCGCATCCACTTCCAAGGCCAGGCGGCACGCTTGCGCGATGTCATAGACACTCACGAAGTCGCGCAACTGCTTCCCATCCTCGAAGATGATGGGAGCCTGGTCGTTCAGCAGCCGCGATGCGAAGATCGCAAGCACTCCGGTATACGGATTGGAAAGCGCCTGATTCGGCCCGTAAACATTGAAAAACCGGAGCGCCACTGTTGACACTCCATAGGCTCGCCCCACCATCAGGCACATCTGCTCTTGGTCGTATTTCGAAAGCGCATACACCGAGGCGAGCGAGGGCTGCTTAGATTCGGGAGTCGCAATCGGGCGCAGCGGCAGCCCGTCCGGAGTACACATCTCCCATTCATGAGCCTTCAATTGCTCCACTGTACGGGTGGCGTTGGTATAAGGTCTGCCATCCGGAGTCTCATAAAGACCCTCCCCGTACACGCTCATGCTCGAAGCAACAATGAGCTTGCTCACCTTGTGCTTGACCAGGCGCTCGAGCAGCACCGCCGTACCCAGATTATTGACACTTGTGTATTCCGCAATCTGGTACATGCTCTGGCCGACCCCGACCAGCGCCACAAAGTGGTAAACGGCGTCGACGCCCGACAGAGCCTCGTCCAGGGCATCAGGATTCCGCGCGTCTCCGTAGATAAACTCGGCATCCGGATTGAGATAAGCGGGTCGGCGCGCCTTTTCGCCATGCACTTGCGGGATCAGGCTGTCCAAAACCCTCACCTGATACCCCCGCCGCAAGAGCTCGTCAGCTACGTGGGACCCGATAAAACCGGCGCCACCCGTAATCAGAACCGTACCTTTCATCTATCTCTGTTTCCTTTGATTTGGTGTGCATGTGGCGTAGCGCGAGGTGCTGTGGCTACGGTCTCGGAGACTGGTCGGCTTCTTGCTCCGTAAGGCGTCAAGGAGCATAACCCTATTCTTTGCATCGCTCTCTGGACCGGTGCTTGAATGTCTGCCTCATGATGAAGGTAAGAAGCTTTGTAGCTGTTCTTTGTTACTAAATACCTCAAATACTTGCGCCACTGTACCTGCGTACCATCGATGGCCCCTGTATGTCACGTACAAATACTAGGATCCGTATCTTCGAATCATGCGAACGCAAAAATCCGCGTACTCATTTGCATTCTGGGGCGGACTGGTGTGGTGCGGACGAATGCCCCGGTGCTCGGGCGTAAAGCAAAATGTCACAGTAAGATCGAAAGGCTCGAGCAGTCGCATCTGGCGATCGAACCAGTGATCTGCATCGGGGCGTTCATAGTCCGCCCAGCTTAACCCGGTCCGAAGCTTTCTCACTCCTAGCTCCCGCAGACAGGTCACCGCTGACTCCAGACGGTGATCTTCGAAATGGAACCATTGACAGATCCCGAGGTCGGGCGTGAAGTCCGCGAAATGCTTCGCCGCCAGTTTCGGCTGCCCATCTTCGCGAAACAGGCCCATGTAGAAATGCCGATAGTAGGAGGACCCCTCACTTTCGCGATGCCGGGTCGTGGCCGGCCATGCCCGAGGAAGGTCGAACAGGCTGTACCAGTAAACGTGGTCGACCTGTGGCAGCAGCAGTTCAGCCGTCCGCTTCAAACCGAACTCCTGGACTTCCTCCGCGCCGAAAGTAGAGACTCCTACCTCCGATGCCCAGATCGGCTTCGATGTCACGGCTCGGATCTCCGCCAACTTCTCAGGCCATTCGTGAATGGTCCAGTGATTCCAATCAAGCGGAAAGCCGTGGATCGCCACGACATCAACCGCGTCCAGCGCGCCCAGCCTCTGCATTCGTTCTATAAAGGCGGGATCGATGGGTGAAATGCCTCCCAGCACTCTCGTCAGATTAGGATTCTCAGCCCGGAGGGCGGTGCCGGCAAGCTTCACCATTTCGGCGTATTGACGCCAATCCCGATCGGTCTCAAAATCCCAATGGGACAGATTGTTCGGCTCGTTCCAAAGCATTGCGGCTTCGATCATACGTTTTCTTTCAAGTCTCCAGACATACTTGCGGCAGACGGATCAGAAAATGGGGATGAGACGACTTAGCCGTCAGCAGGCTTCCGGAAGCGGATGCGGATTCACAGAATGGTCAACCCTGCAGACAAACACTTCGGGTTCTGGATTGGCTTCAACCGTAAACCCTGAACTGCGGAGCACGGCACCGGCGCACGCTCGGTTGGGAACCCACCAGTTAGTGCAGTCCTGCGAATAGCTGTTCTCGATGAAGTGCATCTTCGGATAACCTGGCTTGTCGAAGATCGCCGTTTCGGAAAAGGGATAGTCCTCCTCAATGGCCGGCAGGGTGCGACTGCCACGCTGCATCGATTGAAATATGAACCAATCCTTCGTGACATGGTGTCTCAACAGGTCCAGCGCCAGCAACGGGTGCCGCAGGTGGTAGAACACACCCAGAAACAGCACAACGTCGAACTGCTCACGTAGTCGCCCCACTTCGTAAACGGAAAGCTGCTCGAACGTGATATCCAAGCCGAGAACTTCAGTCGCGAATCTCGCCTGGGCCAGATAATCTTTATCGTGATCGATTCCCACCACTCGCTTCGCGCCGCGCTGTTTCATCTGGATTGAATAAAACCCGGCATTGCATCCCACATCCAGCACCGTGAGCCCGGTCAGATCTTCCGGGATGGCATGCTGAAAATTGCGCCATTTGAAGGAAGGATAGTCACCGAGAAAATGATCGGGAGCTGTTTGCAGACCACCTAAAGACAGGTTATGAAACCATGGACCCAATTCCGCGACTCTTCTGGCAATCTCATCGGTTGTGAAACTTCCGCTCCTCGCGCCGTTTCCTTCATCACTCATGACTCGCATTCTACTCATCCGACACGGTAACACTGACATGGTTTCCCTCAAGCTTTGCGGCAGACTGCCCGGCATTCCGCTCAACACGGAGGGACGCCAGCAGTCGCAGGCCGTAGCACGGCAATTGGGGGACCTAATGAAGCTTCACGCTGTATATTCGAGTCCGCTGCAAAGGGCCGCAGAGACGGCGGCCGCCGTTGCAGCGGCCCGGGATCTCACCGTGACGCTGGACGAGCGTCTGACAGAAATGGAGTTCGGCGAGTGGACCGGCCTCTCGTTCCAGGAGCTGGCATCTCGCGATGATTGGCATCGCTACAATCGCAATCGATCTCTCAACGCTGCTCCTGGTGGTGAATCCCTGATGCAGGTACAGGCAAGAGCCTGGGGAAGTTTGGCGGAGATCACAGCGCGGCATGACGGCGAGACCGTCGCGGTAGTAACTCATGCCGACGTGATTCGGGCATTGGTCGTCCTATTCCTTGGTATGTCGCTCGACCAGCTACTGAGACTGGAAATCGCTCCTGCATCGATCACCGAAGTAATTTTGGGCGCTGATTACCCGGTCGTCACAGGACTTAATAAAGTACTAATCTATTGACTGGCAGTTTTTCCGGGGAGAACTTCGCCCTGAGAGACTTCTTAGGATCGAGCCAAGGATCTCACTTGACCTCAATGACGGACGATACCGGCCCCTCTATACGAGAGTTATTCGAACTTATGATTGCTCGCCTGAACGAGTTCGCAATCGTGCTCGCCGACCGGCAGGGCCGCTACCTGACTTGGCACCCCGGCGTCGAGCAACTCTTTGGGTACTCAGAGCAGGAGTTCGTCGGGCAAAAGACCGACATGCTTTTGCCGAGGAATGAACAGCTCGGCGAAACAGGCCAGCAGACACTGAAGGACACATCGGAGCGAGGGCGCACCACCCGGACCCGCCCAATGCTCACTAAGAGCGGTCGGATGCTGATGGTCGAGGACGTGACGATAGCGCTGCGCTCGCCCTCCGGCGATTTACTGGGGTTCGGGAAAGTCCTTCGCGAAGTTGCGAATGAAACACATGCCCAGAACGGTCTCACCGCGCTGGCGAGAGCTCTCGATCAGTCGGCCGTGATTGTCCGCCAGTGGGATGGCACAGTGGAACATTGGACCGCGGGTTGTGAACGCCTGTACGGCTGGAGTGCGGAAGAAGCCACAGGCAAAGCGCTCCATCAACTGCTGCGCACCTCCTTTCCGTCCTCGCGTGAACACATTCAGCAACAGTTACTGCTCTCCGGCGCTTGGAAAGGTGAGTTGCAGCAGGTCAGAAAGGATGGAAGCCAGGTCGCAGTGTCCGCCGACTGGGCTCTGTTAACCGATGCGGCCGACGAGCCGTTGAGCGTCATCGAGAGTCATGCGGACATCACGGCGCGCATTGCGGTACAAGAACAGCTTGAGAGCGCAAACGCCAAGCTGCAGATCATGGCCTTGGAACTCGAACGTTCCAATCAGGAACTGGAAGAATTCGCACGCATCGCATCGCATGATCTAAGCGCTCCCATCACGAGCACGCGCTGGCTGGTCGAATTGTTAGCCAGCCGTCATGGCGCAGCGCTCGACGACTCTGGCCGCAAGTGCATAAGTCAGATTTCTCAAGGTCTGGATCGCATGGGTGAATTGGTGGAAGCGGTTTTGGCGCACGCGCGCGTTGGAACAACGGCGATCTCATCTGCGGCGCATACGCATTGCGAAGATGCGCTCAGCGTCGCAATCGATAATCTTCGAAAAGATATAGAGCTTTCCGGCGCTCAGATCCAGTATCAGTCCTTGCCTCTGGTGGAGGTGAACCCGCAAGCTCTCAGCCAGTTGTTCCAGAATCTGATCTCGAATGCAATTAAGTATCGGCGGCAGGACGTTACACCGGAAATTAGGATCGGAGCTGAATGGAAAAGCCGGATGTGGACGATCTCGGTGACGGATAACGGCCTCGGTCTGGAGCCCGAGTGGTTCAAGCGCATCTTTCAACCGATGCAGCGACGCCACGGGCTCGACGTGGCCGGGAGCGGAATTGGTCTTGCGACTTGCAGGAAGATCGTCATGCGCGTGGGCGGATCGATCTGGGTCGAATCTCAAGTTGGCGTGGGTTCGACGTTTTACTGCACGCTGCCCGGTCCGGAACCGGAAGAGGACGCAGTAGCGGCCGCAGCTTTGGACACTGCCGGATCGGAGCCGGAAGCAAGCCGCTGAAGCGCCGTGCGCATTTGACTGATTGGCACGTCCCACTCGCCATCGCCTTGCTGGCGATAAAGACGCATCGTCGGATACCAGGGCGAATCGGTCCGGTAAAGCATCCACCGCCAGTCTGCCTGGAACGGAAGAAGCATCCAAACTGGCATACCTAGCGCGCCCCCGAGGTGGGCCATCATCGTGTCGACCGTGATCAGCAGATTCATATTCGCCAACCCATCCGCAGCCGCCTGTATGCAGCCCGAGCGATCGAACGCATCTACGATCGGGAGGTCAACCCCGGTAAGCTCCTGGCGGTTATCGCCAGCCTGGAAGCTGTAAAATTCGACGCCGGGCGTCCGGCACATATCCGAAAGAGCAGCGAGCGGAACGCAGCGGGAAGGATTGTATCTGCTCGACGCCCAGACGAGCCCTACCCGCAGTTTCTCCTGGCCGGACCTAATATTTTGGCGGGGCGTGCCTTTCAAATAGGGAATGGGCGACGGGATTGTCTGGAGTGTCGCTCGAAAGATCCGCGGCAGTTCGAGAATCTCGATTTGCTGGTCCCAGGCGGGTTCCGGATCTCCCCAGGTTATGACATGATCCGCCAGCCCGGACTGCTGGACCAGGCGTTTCAACACGGGCTGCGTTTCAATCGTCAGGCTCGCCACCTGCTTTCGCAGCAGCGGTGCATATCGGACAAACTGCAGAGTGTCTCCCAACCCGTGGAGGCAGCGAATCAGAACTCGTTTCCCCCGCAGGGGCTTGCGATCCCAAAAGCGATTCACGTCAGGGCGTCCGTGCTTGTCTATCTTCTCGCTTTCCCTCCAGGCGGAGTCGAAATCGCCCAGGAGCATATGGCAGACCCAGCGGGCTCCGGAACACGAGTCGCCGTCGAAGCCTCCGGCCTCAGCTATCCTGTAAAGTTCGATCGCCTCACTGACGCGGCGCTCTTTTAAAGCGGCCTCAGCCTGTGCGAACGCCTGGTTCGCACTGAGAGTGTTGTGAGCATGAGTTCCGGAAGACGCTTTTTCCAACATAGGGGCTTTTCTCGGGCTGGTAGATATGATGACAAAAAACGGGTTTCGCTGCCAGGCATATCTCTCTAAATTAATTTCTGGCCGCCCTAATTTCTCGGAGCCCCCGCTTTGAACTGGCTATTCTGGTCCTTCCTATCGGCCTGTTTTGCCGCAGCGACTGCGATTCTGGCGAAATTAGGCGTAGAAGGCGTTGATCCGAATTTTGCTACAGCCGTGAGAACAACAGTT
>JAOAPP010000043.1 GCA_025462985.1 Bryobacterales bacterium
AGCCAAGTCCTGATCCGGTAAACCTCCCGAATTATTCCGACGGCGACCGGCATCGCATGCGAGACTCGTAGATGCGAGGAGGGCCGCATGACCCAGTTACCCCGCGTACGCTCGTATAACTGAATTGGCGTAATGTTCGGTCGATACTGCAATCCGATTCGGAGAAACACCGTGGGTACACGAATCAGCTCGGTTGAAGGCGGGCGTAATCGCTCTTCCATTATCTCAATTTCCACGGCCCGTGGCCAATACCATGCCCCACGGTTAGAGGCGCGAGCCTGCCTATCAGGACCTCCGTTTGTTCGTCAAACGTATCACGACCTCGCGGGCCCGACCATACTAGGTGCGACGCATAACCACTCTCGCCACCATGCATGCCACAACCTGCGGGTCTTCGTGCTCCCAAAATCGCAGTACAAGCCACCCAATCGATTTCAGTTCACGGTTTACGCGCCGATCGCGGCGTCGATTGGCCTTCACTTTTCCTGACCACCACGATGCGTTGTGTACCGGCGCAGTCCAGTGTTCAGGACAACCATGCCAAAAGCAGCCATCGACATAGATCGCGACTCGAGCTTTCGCAAAAACAACATCAGCCCGAAACCTTCGGTTCTCCAAAAGTGGGACATCGACCCGAAACCGCAAGCCTTGCCGATGCAGTTCTGATCGGAGCGCAACTTCACACGAAGTGTCTCGGCGAGGCGTACACTGCATACGCCGTCGCGTCAGCGGATCGGGTGGATTGTACGTCGAAACGTCAGCCGCGCTGCGCCGCGCTCTTGTCATGCCTAAACTACTATGCGGACAAGAACCTAAATCATGGTTCGCACAATTAGACCTAAGCCCTTAGCCATTCGCACCGGCACAGCGTTACCAATCTGACGTTCAATAGCAGCCGAGCTCCCTCTAAACTTGTAGCGCCTCGGAAAAGTTTGAATCAAGGACGCCTCGCGTAGCGTGATTGCGCGGTCTTCGTCCGGGTGGAGAAAGGCCCCACACGAAGGGCTAGTGCACCGAGTCGTCATCGTTGGGGCAACGCCGCCACCTAATAAAATGCGTCCGTACGCCGCCCTTGCATTGCGTCCTATGTCGACATGACATGGCAACACCAGCCGCTTCGGAAGGTCGAGTCGTGACCCACCGACCGGAATCGCACGAATGCGCTGACGGACCTTACTCGTCGTGAACCGTTCTCGGTTGTGTAGCGCATCTCGCCGAGCCGTCTTAGTCCTGCCGTATCGGAAAACCGAGCGGAGCGTCGGCAATCTGTGAAAGAACGTGCGATCTAGCGATAAGAGCAGATCGGCCGGCATAGGCTTGTAGCGCAACCGCGACGCCAACAAGATGAACCGCTTTCGCCGTTGCGGGACGCCGAATTGTCGGGCGTCCACGACGTATGTGCGAACAATGTACTTGAACTTCTTCAGCCTCTCGATAAGCTTGCGGAGTCGCGCGTCGTGTTGCAGGCGCGGGACATTTTCAAGCAGGATGGTCCGCGGCCGGAACTCTTCGATGAATGGCCATACGAGAGATACGAGATCATTCCGCGGATCGTCTGCTGTTTCGCGGTTAAGGGAGGAGTAGCCCTGACACGGCGGGCACGCCTTTAACAGATCGAGGGCCAGCCGTCGAACCTTTAGCTTTGCACGAAAGGCGGGAACATCTACATCGCGAATGTCCATAGGCTCTATATGGACCTCCGGGTGGTTCGCTTGATATGTGGCGATCGCTGCCCTATCGCTCTCGATAGCCGCGACCACTTTGAAGCCGGCTTGTTTCAGTCCCTCCGTCGCGCCGCCCGCGCCGGCGAACAGGTCAATCGCGGAGGGGTAAAGCGTCTTGCCTGCCATTCCTTGGCAGTTAACATCGCGACTCCGAATCGCCTGCCGGCAGCGTCCAGCCATGCCAGCGGCTCACAACGCAAGTGCCTCACGTCGCCCTGCGCCATCCCCCGCCGAGCTGTCGGGAACCCGTCCGTGGAGGTCTGATGAATACGAACCTAGAGGTCGCCGTCGAACGACACCGCCGTAGCACTCGCTCAGAAAGTTACGCGATGTCTATCGGTGAATTAATGAATCTTTACGTCGCCGATGAGATGGACCTCCATCCCGACTACCAACGGCTTTTCCGGTGGACGCATCAGCAAAAGGTTGACTTTATTGAATCGGTCCTGCTGCGTATTCCCTTGCCGGCGATCTTCGTCTACCAACGTCCGGACGGCGTATGGGACGTCGTGGATGGGCTTCAGCGCCTCTCGACAATTTTCGAGTTCGTGGGCATTCTGCGTGACGTGAACGCTGCGCCCGTTGAGGCGCTCATCCTCGCAGCGACCGAGCTCCTTCCAGAGCTGCAAGGCGTTGCTTACGAAGCGATGGATCACCGCACCTTGACAACAGCGCAGCGCATCGATTTCAAGCGACAGAAAATGGATGTTAAGATCATCCTCAGCGATAGCGATGAAACTGCGAAAACGGACCTCTTCGTACGGCTGAATACTGGCGGCACTCCCTTAAGTCAGCAAGAGGTTCGCAATGTCGTCATGTATATGGCAAGTTCGGAATTCCTCACTTGGTTCAAGGATGTTTCCGGACTCCATGTGTTTCGACAGGCAATAGCAATGTCGGCGCACGAGCTGGACGAGGCGTATCACGAAGAAATGGCGCTTCGTTTTATTTCTCTATACTCTCTACACGATCACGAACTGCGGGGGATCAAGGATGTTCCATCGTTTCTAACGAGACAGGCTAGGATACTCCCACGGGATGATACTTTTGACCGACAAGCGGCTTCGGAAACGTTTCGTGCGGTATTCACTTTTATAGATCGCGCATTTGGCAATGACGCCTTTACCGCTTACGATACGGTCAGCGACCCGCCAAACTTTGGCTTTGATGAAGCTTCGTTCGACGTGTTAGCCCTCGGCCTCGCACCATTCATTGATTCCTACGCCTCCGTTGATGATAGCTTAGTAAAGGCAAAGATGGAACGCTTGATGACCGACCTCCATCCTTCAACAACGACAGCTGATCGGATTATTCTTGGACGAACAGCATTCCGACGTGCCTGACTTCCCGACCGTCGACGCGTTCGACATCTTTCTCGATAACGAGCAGCTCTGGCGTAGTACCGAGATCGAAGCTCTTCGCCGGCATCTTCAAGGGAGTGGTGACCCCGCTTGGTCGGAAACACTCGCCCGCGCGGGGATCACGATGCTGTATGCGCACTGGGAAGGCTTTGTGAAGCAAGCAGCAGAGTCATATCTCGCGTATATTTCGGAGCGTATTCGGCGAAACGCCATCGCGATTGGAACTCTTTCAGACCATGTCCGCGCTCTAATTGTCTATAAACGCTACACGAAGCCGTCCGAAGGGGAGCGGCCTATCCCAAGGTTCTTGCGGGTAACCAAAGAATCCCTAGCGGAGGATCCCACTGCGGTTGTCGAATTGTCATATCACAAGTTGGTCGAGACGGAGGCCAACCTCAATTTCGCTGTCTTCCGGTCGATCGGCGCGACGATCGGCCTCGATACGACCAAGATCGATATTTTAGTCAAGTCATTCGACGCCAACATAGTAGCGTTTCGCATGACGCTAGCGCACGGAGGCCGCATAGATCCAGTTGAGGTCGAAGCCTTTCACCGGTACAGCGCTCGTCTCTTGGAAGCGATCAATGAGTTTAAATACATTCTGCTGGACGCTGCCTTAGATGAGGCCTTCAAGGCCAGTTAGCGACGCTGAATCAAATCACTCGACACCATGCTGGAGGTGCCGATGGAGCAGCTCGAGTGTCTCCACAGTATTCTTGATCAGCTCGTAGAATGACTTGCTGACGACTCCCGCCTTACGCGTATTCTCGCTATGCTTTCCGAAGAGACGTACGCGGGCGATAGCTAACGATCTCGCCTCCGAAGCTCGCTTTAGCTGAGATAGCGCAGAGATCAAGTTCGCATCGAGCAAACCGTTCGTTACGGCGATAAGCTCTAGCTCGTCCACGCTGCGCACCATGACGATGCGAACGTTACTGAGGGCTCGGCGGAAAGTCTTCGATAGCTGCAGCCGCCGCACTGTTTCGGTCTCAGGCGGTGACGATGTGGTAAAACTCCAACCATCGCTGAACACCCAAATGTTGCTAGGTAGGACGATCGTCCAGTCAACATCACTGGTATCATTTCGAGCAAGTGGCAAGAGTCGGCGTGCAGCCTGCAAACGCGCCGAAATTAGGCTTCGGAGTGCTGACACGTCAAATACACCGAACTCGGCCATTAGTGGCGCGATGCGATTCGGCGCGCCCACGCCCAGCTCTTGAATAATCGCACTGAGCGCGTGTCCTTCAAAGGCATCGATGATACCGGTGACTACTGCTGCGGCATACTCGGGTTCGTCGGAAACGGAATCCAACTTGGTTAGGTTGTCGATCACGTCCGAGGCCTCACGGCGCTGCCGCTCCGGCAGTAGCGCAAGGCGCCCGGCTACGTCAACGCCGCTTTGTCTGTAGACAGTATCCAAGACGATGTCTTGCTTATATTCCTTTCTTCGGTCACGCCAAACGACACTGTATTCAGCAATCAGATGGCGCGCCCACTCTGCGAGCAGAGCCGGGTATGGCTCCTGCCAAGTTATTTCTTGCCGATTGGTTCCGATGTAGTCTGTTTCATCGTCAAGCTCGTCAGCAAATATCTCACCCGTCATGTATTCTCGTGCAAACTGGGCGTGAACACCTCCGGTCTTCTCGAAGAAGAATGGCGTCTGCGCCATGCGCCCGCGAACAAACACTGCCACGCCGCGTGCATCAACCTGCTTTATCGGCTTCTCGGTAAACCCGATCCACCAGGATACACGACCAAATCCGTCGATGTCGGCCGTGTTGACCCCACGGTTAGGATAGCGGAATTGCAGATCGAGTTTGCCGTGCTGCAGTCGCCGACCGTTGATGACTACCCGAAATTGGCTTGAGAGGATAGCGAAACGGCGGGCCATACTTGCGGAAAACTCTTCCATGGCAACCGAGCGCGAAATCGAGAGGCGCGTCATCGTTACCGTCGTTCCGTTCGGCTCTCGACAACGCTCATCCGCAATGATCTCAGGATGATACCGTTCCGTATACTTACTTGCGCCAGCGCGTGTCATCTCATCGAAGTCCATCGCAAAATGGACCAACCAATTGTTCCTTACCGTGCGTACCTCGACTTTACGCGCGATCCCAAAGCCAGCGAGCTTGCCGATACCTTTATGCCCCATGACAGTGCGCCCAGCCAGCGTTTTCGAACCCTGCGTGAGTCGGCGGTCGCGACCGATGACGAGGTAATGATCCCGAACGTCCTCCCAAGTCATGCCTCGTCCGTCATCTCGCACGTAAACGATGTCCCAAGGATTGATGTGCTGATCAAATGGAAACTCGAGATGAACTTCGGATGCATCAGCATCCCACGCATTCGAGATTAGTTCAGCAAGTGCAGGCACTGCGCCGGAATACATTGACAGCCCGAGGTGCTTAATCAGGTTGCCGGAATATTCTAAACTAAGGATGCGCTTGCGGGACGGTGCGACGGCCACGTTATTGTTCTCGTCCTTTTGTTGATGCCCGTTGACCACATGAAACAGAGTGCTAGTACAGTAATGCGCCGTTTTCGACGCCGGGTTACCTTCGAATCACGTAGCCGGTTGGCAGCAGCAAGTGTCTTGATCGGCTCTTTACCGTCCAAGTAAATCGCGTAGTCTGCCTATACAGCACGAACTTCGGCTCCGCGAGACAACGCATATTGCAGTAAGCGATCCACCAACGCCTCGTAAGAAAGTCCAGCATGCTGCGCTTCATCCGGAAGCAAACTGTGCGGCGTCAGTCCCGGCAACGCGTTTACTTCAAGAATCGTCGGCCGTCCCTGCTCCGTTACGATGAAGTCCGTCCGCGAATAGTCGCGTAGCCCAATCAGCCTGTGTACCGATAGCGCAAGAGTTTGCAACCTTGCAGTCAGGTCGTGATCGATTGGCGCCGGGATCAGATGCCGTGACCCTCCGGGCTTGTATTTCGCGTCGTAGCTATAAAACTCGTCTGAAGAAACTACCTCCACCACGGGCAGCGCTTCCTCGCCAAGCACGCCGCACGAGAATTCCCGCCCCGGCACGAATTCCTCCGCCAAAATCTCCGGCGTTCGCGAGCTCGCCTCGATCATCGCCTTCGTCCAGGCCTCATGCGTCTTCACGATCACCACGCCCGCACTCGAACCACTCGACCGCGGCTTCGCGACTAGCGGCAAATTCAACGACCCCGGCAACAACGGCAAAGTCCCACCCGCCAAATCGAAGGTATCCCAGGCCGGCGTCGGCAGTCCCTCAGCTGCCAACAACTTCTTCGTGATGTGCTTGTCCATCGCGATCGCGCACGCTGCCACACCGCTCCCGGTGTACGGCACACGCATCCAGTCCAAAATCCCCTGGATCGTGCCATCCTCGCCACCAGGCCCATGCAGGGCGTTGAACACCACATCAGGCGCGATCTCGCGAATCGCGTCCACAAACCGCGCATCGAAGTCCAGCGAGCGCGCGTCATGCCCCAGCGCGGTGAGCGCGCGCATTACGCACGTTCCGCTTTCGATCGAGACCTCGCGTTCCGCGCTCGGACCGCCCATGACCACGGCGACTTTCAAACTGGGCATTCGGTGTCCGTAAATTCTCCGACCAGGTGGACTTCGAGGTGCAGATCGACGCCGAATTTCTCTTCCACCGCTCTTCGGACCCGGGCGAGGAGCGTGGCGACGTCGCGCGCGGACGCGCCGCCCGTGTTGACGATGAAGTTGGCGTGCAAGGGGGACACTTCGGCCCCGCCTTCGCGCCAGCCCTTGGCCCCGGCGGCCTCGATCAGCCTTCCCGCGTGGTCGCCGTCGGGGTTGCGGAAGCACGAGCCGGAGTTGGGGATCGCGACGGGCTGCG
>JAOAPP010000044.1 GCA_025462985.1 Bryobacterales bacterium
GGATGATGCGGCGGATCCTGCTCAGCCCGAAGCGCATTCCCTGCACGGCTCCGCCATGGGGCACGCTGCTCGCAATTTCCGCCTCCACAGGCGAGAAGAAATGGGAGGTTCCACTGGGCCAGTTCAGCCCGAAGCTCCCCGCGAAATGGGGCTCTCTTTCGCTCGGCGGTCCTATTGCGACGGCGGGAGGACTTGTGTTCGTAGGCGGCACGCTGGTTCCAGGCCTTTATGCGTTCAATGCCGAAACGGGAGCGCAGGTGTGGAAGGGCGAGCTGCCTTCGAGCGCAAAGGCCGTCCCGATGACGTACCAAGGACCTGACGGGAAACAGTACGTCGTCGTCACTGCCGGAGGATTCGGCATTCCTGATTTGTCACCGCTCGGTGACTACGTGGTCGCGTTTAGCCTGTAGCTCCGCGACAGACCGGCTTACTTCGCGGGCGAAGTTATCGTTCAATCGCCAGAGATTCGTGGCAATTTCGGTGAGGTGGCTCGAAGCGCTTTCGAATGGAGTGCCTAGCGCCCTGAGCCGGTCTTCCATCTTGAGTACCGGATCGATAATCTCCTGAATTCGCGCCTGCGTTTGGATCGACTCGTCGCGGTACGCGGACTTCACCGCTGACCCGAGGTCGGCGACAGTTTTCGTCATTTGCTCCGCCGCTGCGCGGAACGCCTCCGGAATGGAATCGGCCGAGCTGGTCACATCAGAGACGGACTTCTGCAGGGTGTCCGTGGACTGGCGCACCAGATCGTAGTAGCCCGACAGCATGGCCTCGAACGTTTTGTGCTCGTTGACCATCTGTCGCTGATAGCCTTCGACGGCCGCATAGAACCGGCGAATTTCGTCCTCGAACCTGCCCCATCGCTGTAAGGAATCGGCAAACTTATCGACCTCCGCGGCCATTCTTGTTTGCGCGTTCTGCAGAGCACGGTCGGAGACGTCCATTCCGTGGGAAAACTCTCGCATCCCGCCAGAGAACATCTCCGCAGCCTGCCGAGCGGACTCTACTGCGCCGACAAACTGGACGGCGTGTTTCTCAATGACCTCGGAGGCATCGGTAACGCGGGCGGCGTTGCGAAGAGTGTGGATCGCCCACTGCGCCGCGCGCTGCGCCACCGTTGGGTAGAGTCTCGGAATCCACAGCGTGGTTGTCTTCCGGCGCAACTCCGCGAGTACCGGCATGAGCTTGCGGCCCTGATACTGCAAATACAGAACACCACCGGCGATCGCTAACAGCGCGCCCCAAATCAAGGGCGGGAGAGCACGCTGGCTCTCTATCGGAACCGCTGCGGCCGCCGAGTATCGACGCGACAAGGCGAGCAAGGTTCCCAAAACACCAAGCAAGAGAATCAGGAGGAGTTCACTTCGGAGCTGCTCGGATTTGTTTGCAATCTCCTGGCAGGTTTGGGCGTTTAGCTCCGAGACATCGAGTGAGCTTTCATCGCATCCGGCCACAAATATCGCTCTGAAATGCGATTGGATCGCAGGAGGGATCGGGCCAACGGTGGCCAGCTTTCCAGCGCATGCTCCATCGAAGAATTCTCCGGGATCCACAGCGGTCGGCTTGCCTTGTATCCGCTCACGGTCGCGCCAGAGTTGATGGGTTCGAAGCTGATCTACGCAGTCATCCAGCTTTTTCAGCAGGCTCGCGACCCAGTCAAGGCGCGCCGCCTCCGAGCGCAGCCTTGTCAGCCAGAAAGCAAACCACCCGATAAGAGCAATCACAAACACCAACGAGAGAGCATCCGCCGGGAAGAAAGTTGTAAAAGACATTTAGCTTCGCCCCCGGATTTCGCCCTTCCTAAGGATGGTCCAGCGACCGCCGGAGTCTTCGACCCTGGCAGGACGCACCAGACAGATCACCGGCTCTTTCTCAGTCGAATTGCCCGAGACATCGAACAGGTAACGAAGTCCTTCGCTCCTGAAATATCCTTCCTGCAGCCGGAGACCAGGTTCAGGAACCACGTAGCAGCTGCCATCGGCCTCCACGAGGTTGTAGATGCCGCCCTCTTTTCGCGCGAACTTCGGCTCGCCCCCCTTTTCCCAGATCTCGTTCACATTTTCAGCGCCGAAACCGATTGGACGAAACGCTCGCGTCCACTTGGCGGGCTGCTCGTTGTATAGCGCCACAAGCTCCTGCTCAAAGTGTTTCGATTCCGGTGCGGCGATTGGCGCTTCCCCTGTACCGGTATCGCCGAGCAGCTGGATCAGTAGCTCGCTCGCCTTTTGGCTATTCTCCAGAAACTTGACATGTCCTTCGACTGCATCGTAGACCGGGTTGGTGGTCCCTATGATTTCGAGGGAGCCCACCAACATCTCGTGAAGCTTGCTGCCGTGCGCGCTCTGGGCTTTGAAGAACTGAAGGAGGGCCGAGCGCAGTTCCGCGTCCATCATTCAGCGTCCGGAAGACGTACCGCGCACCCTGTCGGCTTCTCTCGCGATGCCAATGATGAGCGCCTGAAGCCCTTTGATGAACGGCGGTGTTAGTTCCACATCCTCTGCAGCTTTGCCCTTCTGGTCTGCAAGGAACTGGCGCACCCGCTCTGCGGCACGCGCGAACAATGGATCTTTCTGCAGATTGGCGCGTGGATAGCCGATCTTGTCAGCGAGGCGAACATAGCGGTCGTAGAAAAGCTCCAACTGCGGGAGAGCGGTCAACTGCGCTTCGGAGATCTGTTCTCGAGTGACCAGGTCCGTCTCGGTCTTCTGAACTCCGCCGATTGTAAAAGGCTCGCCCGCGATCACATCATCCCAGTGTTCTGCGTGAGATTGAAGCGAGCTAGTCACTACCAGCCCGGTGGCGGCTTCCTGCTTCGGCTTTGCACTCAGCTTTATTTGTACGTTGCGGGGCGCTTTCTCGGTCCAACCCGCGCCGGCGAAAAGGCTTTCGGTCAGCAGTCGCGCGAAAGATCCGGACGGATCGTATTGACCGCCATCAGCCCAGTGCAGAAGCTGCGCTCCGTTGCCGCCCAAGAAAACGCCACCGAGGTCACGCTTGTAGAGCCCGGCTCCTTCCAGGTTGCGGAGCACGATTCCAACGTAATAGAAAAGGCCGGCCATGCCGAATCGTAACGGCAGCGCCGGGGCCTCCAGCCGGTCCTGCAGATGCAGCTTCTGGGGCAGACTGACGCCGGCATCTCGCAGCATCGCTTCCGCGTGGGCATAGAATTCTGTCTCGGATTGGTCGGCCACGAGCCGGGCCACAGTGGCTTCGGGGACACGTTCCGGAGCGATGCTCGCGAACTCAGGAAGAAGCCGGGACCGAAGCTGGAACAGGGGCGCGAGAAACATATCGCGGCCGGCGAACCGGATGGAAATGCCGCAACGCTCCGTGTTGTCCTGCCACACCGAGATGTCGGTTGTTCCTGCGCCGATGTCAAGGAAGATCGCGCCTACGACGGGCGGGGCCTCTTCGCGCTCTGTGAAATAGCGCGCGGTTGCGAAGCTTTCCGTCATTCGCACGGCATCCTGTGTTGAGCCGAGCCCTGTTTCTTCGGAGATAAAGCGGACAATTGAACTCCATTCCCGCTTGTAATCGTCTCTTCGGTGAGGACTGAAAGCGGCGGGAAGAGAGTAGAACCAGTCGATTCGTTCCGCGCCCCCGATGGCCGCCTCGGCAGCGGTTTGCAGACAAATCTGCTGCAGGTAGGGACGGCTCCTGCCCTTGGTCTCGCCTTCCCACTTGAGATTTGTCGCAAGCCGTCCGGCGCTCAGTTCCTGAATATTGTGAGCGCGGCTGTAGAACAATACATGGGCTCCGGAGATGGCATTGAACGATGTCTGTTCGGGGTGCCGCATCCGCAGGAATGAAAGGAAAGGAGAAGTCTCGGCCGCCTCCGCCGTCTCCGGTGTGAATGGAAGAAAGTATTTATACAGCGCCTCGGGCCGGTCCGCGTCTCTTCCGACCACGACACGCAGCGGCCCGGACTGCCCAAGCGCGAGCGGACGTTCACGCTCCTGCCCGGCGCGAAGAACCACGTTCGTGCTGCTGGTGCCGAAGTCTACGCCGGCCGCCCACGTCCCCTTGGGAGGCGACGTGATTTCGTTCAGTTTGGTGAAGATGATCCCGGCTTCCTGCATCGCCGCCCGGCCGCGCTGCGGGTGCGGGTACTGCAGCAGGAACCCGTCAGGCGCACCGCTCAGGCGGGTCACACGCACCAATTGACCACCGCCTAAGGTCTCGGTCTGCTCCTCGAGTCGTCCCTGATTCGAAATGGGAAACGGCTCCGCCGCAAAGGCATTTTCCGAGTTCGACCACCACAAGGTGCTGTAGAACTTCCAACCCTTCTTCCGGAAGGGGGGCCACACTTCCAGCACCGGGATCTGCTGCATGGACGTCTGCTGTTCGCTCGGGTACGAGTGCGATACCTCCAGGAACTTGCCTCCTTTCAGCGGCAAGCGCAGCTTCACCAGGACGACATCGCCGTTCCCGTGATTCTCCACTGCGAAGCGAACATTTCGCACGATCTGATCGGCAGGCAGCAGTTCAGTGATGCGCTGGGAGAAGGGCATCACCGGATACTCGGAAAGCTGGTCGGCGACCTCGCGCTGTCCTTTGGCGTGGTTCATGCCGGACTTCTGTTGCGTTCCCTTCAGCAGAAACAATCGATCGAGAAACAGGCTCTTCGGATCGATCCACTCGGCATCGCCTGGAAGCGGGCGGCCGGCGAGGATGCGTTTGTTGTCGCCCCATACTGCGATATTGATGTCGAGCAGCGAGGTCCCGCTGACGACGGTGATTTTGTTCGCGTCTGCGTAGGGCTCAATAGCAACGTCCTTGTCGCTCGAGCGAATGGGAAGCAGGACGGGAACCGGGGGGAGAGAGCTGTCCAGCAGAAGATCGGAATGCTCCAGTCGAATCTCTTCCGGCTTCAATGCGGCGGCCAGATAGCGATAAGCCGAGGTGCCCAGGCGTAGCGGGCCTTCCGCCATCGACACGACGCGTGAGTTACTGGTCAGCGCATTCTCAAAGTCGCTGATGGTTCGAAGCAGCCGGTTCTGGCCCTCGGGCCAGGAGGGGACTCCCCCGATTTCC
>JAOAPP010000060.1 GCA_025462985.1 Bryobacterales bacterium
CGGCGGAGGAGCTTGAGAATACAAGCACGCGGGACTCATAGGGCGCGAGATCGATAGGCAATTCGGTGCGGTCGCCTTGCGGGCGGCACGCAACGAGGCTCGCGTCTCCAGTAAATGGATTCCACCATTCCGGTTGCTTCCCTTTGATCCGGATAGACGCTGTGGTGTGAACAGTCCGATTCGAGGAGTTGGCGATGAAGTAGATGTCAACGCCGGTGAGCTCCCGATGGATGAAGCCGAGAGCGGGGGCGTCACTTGCGGCGGTGAGATCGGGCGTAAGCAACTGCTGCAACGCGGCCGGGAGGTCGGCAAGGTCCGGTACGAAGCGGGCTTTGTCTGCGAAGAGTTGGCGAGCGAGGCTGCGGATCGGTTCCGTTTCGGCCTTTTCTTCAAGCAGACCAGTTCCGAGGGAAGGCAGCGATTGCGTTGCAATGAGATAGCCGCCCGCTGCGATGTATTGCTGTAGACGCTGCAGAGTCGACAGAGGGATTCGCTCGACGTTCGGAAGAAGAAGTACCCGGTACGGAATGCCTTTGGCCTCAATAGCTCGATCGTCGATGAAGTCGAAATTGTAGCCGGCGTTCAGGATGGCTGGGATGAGCACGGGCCCGACACGGGCATCCACCGTTTCGTCCACAGTTGGATTGCCCAATTCAAGATGAGCCCAGGCGTCATCCGTGGGGAGGTAAACTGCAATGTCATTGGCCGGTTTCCCTTGGCGCAGGAGGTAACTGATGCGCTGTAGATAGCGAGCGACATCCGGCATTGCACCGAACCAGGGATTGTGATCATTGAAGGCTGCCGCGGCATAGAAGCTCCAGCCGGGTTCACCGGCGGAGGGCGGCGAGTATGGCCAGCCGTGACCGATCAACTGATTGACGCCTTCGATAAAGTGCCGGTCGGCTTCGGCCTTCATGTCGAGCGGCGTCGCGCGAAAAGCAGGTGAGTGGAGCCAGGTCCAGGTCTCAGTGGATGTGACGGGCTTGCCGTAAATGTGGCTGGCGGAAGAGGCCCAACGGGCGGCGCTGAAGCGACGCCAGGATGGTCCATGTTCACCTTCCGGAAGATCGACGAGAGCGTTGCTGGAGAGGATAACTGGTGGGATGCCGTAGGTCTGCGAACGGAAAAGAGTTCCGTGCTGGCGAGCCCACTCGTGAATGGGTTTGAGGTAATTGTCTTCGGCGAGTTCGGTGAGGGTCTTGCCCCAGTCGTGGCGGAGGGCAGCAGTTTGAGGGCCGCTATATTTGATGAGCGCAGGGAGATAAGGAGTTAGATCGTAGCCCCTGCGCTTTTGAAATTCTTCGAGGAAGCGCGGCGTCCAGTCCGAGCCATAAACTTCGAGGCTGTCACTGAAGACGGAGTGCGGCGGACTGCCGGCGAAAGCTTCGAGGAGACGGCGAGCAACAGAGTTGAGGTGGTTTTCAATGGCAGATCTGTCGTAGTGGTCCAGAACGAAGCCTTCCGCTCCGACTGCAGCGCGCTTCACTTGCTGCCCCGTGCGACTGGAAATAAACAATTCGAGAACATCGCCACCGCTCAAGCCGGGCGGGATTTCGATCCGGTTGTCCCTGGTGACGGTAGTTTGCTTCCCGCCCAGGAAGGCGGCTATGAGACGCTCTCCCGCAGACATCGCGGGGAGCGGGACGAAGCGGGTTTCTTCGGGCAGAGGAACGCGTTCATAGCGTAGCTTGCCCGCAGCTTCGTCGATGGGGGTGTGGGGGCCGCCGTACGGCCACCCGCTTCCAAGGGTGACATCGACCCGCATGCCGAGAGTGCGAGCGGTGGTCGAAGCGAAACGGACTGCGTCCAGGAACTCCGGCGAGAGGTACGGAAAATTTTCGACGGCTTGCGACGGCTCATTGAGCGCAAGCGGGTAAACGGGTTGAATCTCGACTCCACCGATACCGGCAGCTTTCATGGTTTCGAGTTCACGGCGCAGTTCCGGGTGCGAGACTGCCGAGCCGAACCACCACCATCGCATCATGATCCTGGCATCATCCGGAGGGGAGGCGAAGTTCTCTCGGAGCGATTCCAACGATGGGGAATCGAGTGGTCCGGCAAGCGCTGGGGCGAGGAACACTGCTATGAGTGCCAGAAAACGAATGAGGACGCCGAGCATTCATTGACGATATCCAACGACGGGCGGGCGGGTGTTCTTCAGGCTGCTTCCAGATGGGGGACGAGGTCGGGGTCCAGTCCGAGGTGTTCTTCCAGAATGTCGAGATCGGCTGTGGAGAATTCGTAGCCGCTCTCGACATACAGCGACTTGGGGCCGCTTGATGGCAGAGTGGTTTTGCCCATACGTGTGGTTCCGCGACCGATTTGCTGGATTTGCTTCAGCTCCTTGGTGTACTTCTCGTACTGGCGGCGAAGACGAGCTTCCTCGAAGACGAGCTTCCTCCTTGTTGAGCTTGTTCAGCTGCCGCTGATGTGCGAAGTAAGTTCGCACATCAATGAGGGCGTCGGCTTCCCTCGGCTCGCAGTTCTGGGATTGTCCGGCGAATTGGATTCGGCCGGCGGTGTAGATTTCCATTTCAAGCGACGGGATTCGAGCAAGGAGCCACTGAGCTTCGGCGAGAGATTGCACGAGTTCGTTTTCGCGGTGACCGAATGGGCGGAGTTCGTCGGACAAGCGCCGAAGGTGGAGTTCGTAATGGATGGCTTCTTCGGGCGTCAGAAGCACGGTTCGAGCGTCCATAGTGTTTTTGTTCTCCCGGAAGGTAGCATGCGCCCGAGTTAGAACCACCTCCGAATCCGAAATATTGCGTGTAAGCCATTGCCGGTGTGAAGGATAAAAAGTTGGGTCGGCTGGTGATCGAGCATCAGCTATCTCGCCGTGCTGTGCTTTCGCTGCGTTCGATACTCATCAACTTACGAGCTAGTAACAGTTATTACAACCGCCAGGACGCCGAAACACTTGTTCTCCAGCATGTGTCGATTAGCACGTGAGTGTGCTCGCACCCAGGTTGCAGTGTGTCCGTCCCCGCTGTTTCCTGGCCGTAATTTTATCAGCTATCGCGATCCCGGTTGAGCTGTCCGCACAAAGCACACCTCCAGCACCGGGTCGTGTGTGGCAGGTTCCCTCGGAAGAGAAGACCAGACACGCTCTGCTCAAAGTGCCGGAACCACGGGTCACGATAGACCCGAACCACACTTATGCTTTGGCCGAGTTGGTTGATCTTGCCGAAAGTCACAGCCCCGAGACCCAAGCGGCGTGGGAGAACGCGAAGATACAAGCCGCCGAGCTCGGTATCGCCCGAAGCGCTCTGTACCCCAGTTTGGCTGCGGCGGCGCTTGCCCTCACAACGCGACAGGGGATTCTCTTTGGTAGCGCCTTTGTCCGCCAGACAGTGGGTCTTTACCAAGCCCAGTTCGAGGTGAATTACCTGCTGTTCGACTTCGGGTCGCGTGCAAGCAGGATCGAGCTCAGCCGCACAAATTTGTTGGGAGCCAACTTCGGGTTCAACGAGACTCACCTTCGTGTGATCTATCAGACAATTGCAGCTTTCTATCGTCTGCTGAACGCCGAAGGCCAGGAGGTTGCCGCACGCGCCTCACTCACAAATTCCCAAACGGTTCAGCAAGCAGTGGAAGACAGGCTTGCGCATGGCCTCGCTACTCTGCCCGACGCCCTGGAGGCGCGCAGTTCGACTGCGCAATCGGAGTACGACCTACAGAATGCGATCGGCGCCGAAGAGATTGCTCGCGGCGATCTACTCACGACAATTACGGCCGAGCCATCTTCCCCGCTCAAGGTTCAGCCGATCGACACCTTGGCGGTGCCGGACGCTTTGTCAGAACCCTTGGAACAAGTGCTGAACCGCGCGCTGGAACAAAGGCCAGACCTGTTGAGCCGCGTGGCGCAACTTCGCGGAGCAGAAGCCGAGATTCGTGGCGCCAGGGCGGCTTTCTTTCCGAGCTTTAGCTTCCGGGGACAAGCGGGCGAAGTTCGCGCCTATGGTCAGCAAGACGTGCTGCCCAGCACCTATCTAGGCCCGGTTGAGGAGTGGAATGCGCAACTGAGCCTGAACTGGACTTTGTTCGATGGCGGCCAGCGAAGGAACGCTCTGGCGCGTGCGCATTCGGACCGTCGCCGTGCGGAAGACGATCTCAATCTGCTGCGCGACGAGATAGCCGACCAAGTGTGGACCTCTTACTCGGACAGTAGGACCGCACTGCGCAGGCGGCAAGCCGCAGCCGCACTGCTGACAGCTTCCAACGAGTCCTACAACGCTTCTCTCGAAGCGTACAGGTATGGGGTTCGCAGTCTCCTGGACGTGGTGGCAGCACAGCGCACTCTGGCTCAGGCTCGGGCGGCTGACGTTTCGGCACGGACGCAGGTGCTGGCCCAGTTTGCGACCCTTGCATTTCGAACTGGTGATCTGCTGCACACCCGCGCGCCGTCTACACCCAGAAAGCCATGAGGATGAATGGTACG
>JAOAPP010000812.1 GCA_025462985.1 Bryobacterales bacterium
GCCGTCCTCGTTGATCTCGGCGATCTCGCCGGAGAAGTCGGAGAGCGGGCCGGAGATGACTTTGACCGATTCGCCGATCGAGAACTGCGCCTGGGTGCGGGGCCGCTCGGCGGTCTCGCGATGGAGCAGACGGTCGACCTCCGGTTTCGAGAGCGGCACCGGTTTGTTGCGCTCGGCGCCGACGAAGCCGGTCACCCCGGGCGTGTTTTTCACCAGGCTCCAAGAGTCGTCGGTCATCTCCATGTTGACCAGGACGTAGCCAGGCATCGTCCGTTTCTCCTGGGTCACTTTCTGACCGTCTTTGACCTCCGAGACCTGCTCGGTGGGGACGACAACCTGCCGCACGTTGCGGTACTGGCTCATCGTCTGCACACGATGCTCAAGGTTGTGCTTGACCTTGTTCTCGTGCCCGGAATAGGTGTTGATCACGTACCAGCGAAACATCGGTAAGAGGAAGCCTTCTTCTCGTGGGGTTTAGAGGATCTGGTTGACGAGCCATTGGAACAGCGCGTCGAGAGCGCCGAGATAAGCCGCGGCGACGGCGACGAAGATGACCGTCACGGCCGTGGCCTGGACCAGCGTCTCACGGTCGGGCCACTGAACTTTTTTCAGCTCGGCCCAGCAGGAAAGCAGGAAACCGATGACGCCGCCACGGGCGCCGCTCTGCCGCTCGGCGGTGGCTTTTTTCTGCTGCCGCGCAAGTTGCTCGCGCTCGCGACGTTTCTGCTCGTCGCGTTTCTGACGGTCCACCTGTTTGGAGGCTTTCGCCTCGGCGCGCCGCTCTGCCCGTGAAGGGCCTCGCGGCGCGTCGGGGGTTTCCAGATCGGCCTCGTCGGCCCCCGCCGCGATCCCGGCCTCGATGGCCTCGATCTCGGCGACGTCACCGGAGACGCCGGTCTGGGTGTCGTGCTGCGCCCGCGACTCAGCGCGGCGCTCGGAGCCGGAGCGTTTCTGCTGCTCGGCTTCGCGAGCGCGGCGTTCAGCCTTGCGCTGTGCGCGGGTTTTCGCCATGGACCCCTACCGGGTCTCTTTGTGCGGCGTGTGGTGCCCGCACCAGCGACAGAACTTGCGCAGCTCGACCCGGTCGGGCGAATTACGCCGCGACTTGTTGGTCTGATAATTGCGCCGCTTGCAGTCTTCGCAAGCCAGCGTCACCGCAATGCGGACATCTCCGCGAGCCATCTGTCCCCTCAAAGTTTCCGTGCCGGAAGGCACTCGTTACAAAGGAAAACCTCGGGCCGAGGCGCGAGGCTCCGACTAGGATAGCGAGCTACGGAGCCTTGGGTGGGAAGCCTCTGAGCGGCGGTCGCTAGCCGGCGACTCGCGCGGCCGACCTGACCTGCGTGGCGACCAGGTCCGCGTAGGTCGCGGTGACCCCGGCCGGGCCGGTGCATTCGAGGCTCACCGCGGTCGCGGCACCGAAGGTGCGGACGATCGAGACGGAGAGCGTCGCCGATTCACCTTCGCCGATCGTCGCCACGACTTCGCCGCTGCCGGCGACGGTGCAGGCGACCCGGGAGATGCCGGGCGCGGCGCTGGTCACGGTGACGTCGGCGCTCAACACGTAGGCGCCTGCGGCCAGCGTCTGGGCGGCGATCGGCCCGGGGAGCGCCTTGTTGCTGGCGAAGACTTCGAAGGCCGGGCCGGTGCCGTCGGTGCCGGCCGCGCCCCTGGCGCCGGTCGCGCCGGTCGCCCCTTTGGCCCCGGTTGCGCCCTTGGCACCGGTCTTGCCCTGCGGACCCTGCGCGCCCTGCGGGCCGCGCGAGCCCTGAAGCTGGTTGCGGGTCCTCTTCGCGATCTTGCCCGAGGTCACAGCTTCCGGTTTCAGCTGGCCGGTGCCGACCGAGTTGCGGGGCAGCTGGGTGGCCGCGAAGGCGGCCCCGCCGAGCGCGAGGAAGAGCGCCAGCGAGGCGACGACGTTCGCGTAGGTGAGGTGACGGCGCAGGAAAGTCATCGCCGCCACCCTATCGCTCGGCGGTCGAGTCAGCTGAGGTCCCGTCGGGTGACCCGCCAGGTCCCGATCGCCAGCGGCAGCACCATCCACAGGGCCAGCGTGACCAGCACCTGGGCCCATTCGTGGCCGCTCAGAACGTTCTGGGTGAGCCATTCGAGCGAGGCGCTGCCGAACCATTCGACCGTCCCCTCGATCGACCGGATCGCGCTCAGCGCGCCGACCGCCGCGGGGAGCCCGAAGTAGAGGACGATCGCCGGCGCCGAGGTCTGCAGGGCGGCGCCGAAGGCCACCCCGATCACCATCGCCGACACCGCGTAGAGGATGTCCTGGCCGACCAGCCCGACCGGGACGGTCCAGACATGGGCGACGTCGGGGGAGGCGATCGCGGTGCCGAGCGCCGCGACCACGGCGGCAAAGGCGAACGCGATCAGCCCGAGCACGACCCCGGCCAGCACCTTGGCGGCGATCAGGCGCGCCCGCTCCGGCACCAGCGCGAAGCTGACCAGCGCCGTGCGCTGCGACCACTCGGAGCTGACCAGGAGGATGCCGACGACCGGCAGCAGGATCCCGGCCGGCACCAGGGCGTCGCCGAGGAGGTTGCGGAAGGTCTGGTCGTCCGCATGGCCCGCGATCAGGATGATCACCACGACCAGCACGGTCAGGGCCAGCACCGACAGCTGCAGCCAGAAGCCGCTACGGGTGTCGACCATCTTGCGCAGCTCGACCCGGGTCAGCCGCGAGAGGGGCGGCCGCTGGTCCTGTCGTTGATCTTGTCGGTCGGTCATTTGCCCTCCTCTCCGCTGGTCAGGTCGAAGAAGAGCTGTTCGAGACCGGCGTCGCCGGCCGGGGCCAGATGAACGAGGGCGACGCCGGCATCGCGGGCGACGATGCCGACCGCCCGCGGCTCGGCGTCGACCAGGAGGCCGCCACCGCTTTCCGCCTCGCGGGCGTCGAGGCCGGCGGCGGTGAGAGCGCGGGTGAGCGCTTCGGTGTCCCCGGCGCGGACCAGCGCCCCGGCGTGGGAGAGCAGTTCGTCGCGGCTGCCCTGGGCGACGATCTTGCCGCTGCCGATGATCACCAGCCGGTCGGCGATCACGTCGACCTCGTGCAGGAGGTGGGAGGAGAGCAGCACGGTGCCGCCGCGCTCGGCGAAGTCCTTCAGCAGGCCGCGCATCCAGCGCATCCCCTCCGGGTCGAGCCCGTTGGCGGGCTCGTCGAGGATCAGCCCCTCGGGTTCGCCGATCAGGGCGTTGGCGATCCCCAGCCGCTGGCGCATCCCCAGCGAGTACTGACGCACCCGTTTCTTGGCCGCGGATTTGTCGAGCCCGACCAGGCCGTGCAGATCATCG
>JAOAPP010000090.1 GCA_025462985.1 Bryobacterales bacterium
CCATACCCGCAGACCACGTGCGCTGTATCTACATTGAAGGGGCCGGTTGCTACGGGCGCAACGGCCACGAGGACGCCGCCGGAGACGCTGCACTGTTGGCTCGGGAAGTTGGCCGTCCAGTTCGCGTGCAGTGGATGCGTGCTGACGAGCACGTCTGGGATCCCAAGGGTGTCCCTACGTTGATCGACCTCGAAGCGGGACTCGACCCCAGGAATGAAGTCATCGCATGGCATAGCGAATTCTACATACCTGAGGGGGCCGGCGCTCCGGTAACGCTGCTAGCCGCGCATCTCGGGCAGTTGCCTCGTTCGACAACTTTGGAGCCGGGGAATATTTTCCAGAATTCAGCAATTCCCTACAACTTCGCAAATAGGTACACAGTTTGCCACCGTCTCACGGAAACGCCCTTCCGGCCGTCATGGATTCGCTCGCCCGGGCGTATGCAAAACACATTTGCCAATGAGTCGTTTCTCGATGAGCTTGCAGCCGCGAGCGGCTCTGATCCGCTCCAATTCCGGCTGCGGCATCTCAACGATCCGCGCGGGATAGAAGTGCTGCAGCATCTCGGGCGTTTCGCACAATGGGTGCCGCGGCAAGCCGGTTCGCGTACCCCTGACAACTCAGCATTGTTCAGAGGACGGGGCCTCTCTTATATCCATTACGAACTGGTACGGACCTACGTCGGGGCTGTCGCGGATGTTGAAGTAAACAAGACGAGCGGTGAGATACGGGTGACGCGATTCTCGATCGTTCACGATTGCGGACAGATTATAAATCCCGATGGCACCCGCAATCAAATCGAAGGCAGCGTGGTACAAACCATGAGCCGTACTCTTCTGGAAGAGGTCAGATTCAATCGCTCGACGATTACGAGCCGCGATTGGTCGACATATCCGATCCTCAGGTTTCCCGAGATCCCTGACATCGAAATCGAACTGATTAGCCGGCCGAACGAGAAGCCCTGGGGCGTTGGAGAAGCTACTGCGGCCGTGGTTCCAGCGGCCATCTCAAACGCAGTCTGGGATGCGACAGGCATCAGGCTGCGCTCAGTGCCTTTCAAACCCGAAAAGGTTAAAGCTGCTCTGGCTCAACCGTGAGCCGCAATGCTCAACTGCCCAGAGTATATTTAATGCTTCGCGTGAAGTAATCAACGGAGTCGTCGGGTAGAGTACTCCGAACTGAGATGTATTACCGCGGCGGCCGCCGTATAGCTAATAAGTGACCTTTCGGAATACATAGCAGGCTCGATATCCTTCGCTACGGTTGGATCGCCGCACCTGGCAAGAGCGCGAAGAGCCGCCACCTGAACTATTTCCTTGCCGCCGAAAGAAGCCTGTATAAGTGCCTTCTTACTTGCTGGATCTCGATCCTGCGCCAGCGCGGTTGCGGCCACCGCTTTCACATTTGCATTTGAAGTGTTGTTTTGCTTGAGATAATCGTAAGCGCCAATGCCGATGCCGCCGAAAGGTATGAACCCCAAAGCTTCTTCCACTCCCATTTTTTCCAGGCTCTTCTTGTCCTTGAGACCATCAAGAATCCCCCCGCCAGCTTTTCGTTCGCCCGTTAGTATTTGGTAGTAGATGTCATCTGCCTGTGGGTCCTTGAACTTTTTGAGAACCGCTGCGATCGCTAGCACGGTTTTGGCATCCGAATGCTCGACAAGTGCCTTGATCTTCGGCAACGACGCTCTGGAGCCCATGTCTCCCAAGGCAGTAACCGCAGCCTGGCGCACTTCGGCTTTTGAATCCTGTAGAGCATGTTCTGCCGTTTTAATCGCCCTCGCGTCGCCAGCGATGAGGCCCAGTGCCGAGACAGCTTGAACCCGCCTGTTGGCGCTGTTGTCATGCACGCCGGCCTGGAGGATCTTCCAAGCCTGATTCGCAGATTCGCCGCGGGCGGACAGTAATCCGCAGCCGGATAACAAAGCAAAGCAGATCGGTACAAGACGCGGCAAAGTCATATCTCAGTGATACCCATAGCTATTCTTGGCATTGAACGCAGGTTAAGGGCGACAATATCGCCGACCCTCGCGTTTTGACGCGCGATTATTGACTGGTGCTGCCGTCACTGGAGTGGCGATTCTGGGGACCGCAATGACATGAGACCGTTCATTGAGCTGGTCCTGAATCCGGTCGTAGGTCTGTTTTTGTTCGTCTGTGAGCACGGCTTTCATTTTAGTGTGGCTGTCTTCACGGACTGAGCCGATCTTCGCGATGTGATCTTACTTTGACAAAGAGCTGTCGTGGAGTATCGTATTTATCTGCTGTTGCCGGTCAGCGATAATGGGCAGGAGCTGTTTTTGCTGGTCGGCTGTAAGGTTCAGCTGTTTAGTGAGCATCTGCACGTGGCGCTGGGGATCACCCCGACCCTGGTCAGCGGTTTGGCCAACCTGAGGCGACGCAGACCGATCCTGTGATTGCTCAGCAGCCATAGCGATGCCCACTCCCAAAACAGTGGAGAGGGCGAGTAAAATGATTTTTTTCCTCATGATGCTTCTCGTTCTGGAAAGTTTTGTTCTCTCTACGCCGAAAGACGGACGGTCTTTCAGAAGCTTTCTGTTACGGGCCTTAAAAGTTGTCCGCGAACATGTAACTGTCGTTGATCATGTATCGCGCGTCGACTCCATGACGATTAGTGGACAGCTTTGTAAATCCGCCCGCTCTACACAGTTCCCGGCTCAGTGCTTCTGCTTTCGGGCAGATGTCTCAGAACCCGATCAGCAGTCGCGAGGTTTACCAGGACGCACGCAACGCCGGCAGCAGTCGGTACTTCACTTGCTTCATTCCGGAAGGAGTGCGTGTTTGGATTCGGTCTGAGGGACACAAAATTGAGAGTGTGCACAAGCGACGTGGTGTCGTTATGCTGGGTTGCCTGTTTTGCTTCGGGTTGTATGCGTTTCAGTTTGGCGATCGATATGACCTGAACAACATGTCATATGGGAAAGTCAAGTCTCTAATGCTACATCCAAACACCGCTCAAGCGATGGCGATGCACGGCAACGTAGAGTTCTTGGCCGGGGAGCCTGTGGAAGGTAAATACATAGACGCCAGAGGCGAGATAACAGACGCAAATTGTTATTTAGCTAGACGAATTCATTCATACGATCACGCTTTCTGCGCAAAAGCATGTGCCGCAGCCGGAGCGCCTGTCCTCTTTCTGAGCGATGGAGGGAAGGTGTATGTCGTTTTGACGGCGAGGAACGCCGTACCGCTTCCCGCAAGAATATTGGACAAACTTGGAATCCCCGGCGTCGACGTGAAAGGCCGAGTGCTGCATGCTGACGGCATCGATGCTCTTGTGGTCGAGGCGATCGAGTAATGAGATCGGTTATCAGTGCTGGGTATGAGTTATGGTACGCCGTTTGCACTCGACAGTAGAGTCATGCTCATTTATCGATTGCCTAGGGTGTCCAAATGAATCTTTGCAAGAACCTTTTCAACGTTCGGTCACTCGTGCTTACGTCCTCCTGTATCGCGCTTATCGGGCCGGCACTCCGTATCGATGTGCGCGCAATGGCCCAGAACGCCCGATTTCACAACGCTCCTGAAGTAGAAGCACAGTCCAAGAACCCTTATGCCGGTCAAAAACAGGCGATCGAAGCTGGGGCGAAACTCTACGCTAATCATTGCTCTACGTGTCACGGGCTGAGGGCCCAAGGAACCGGAAATGTGCCAGCCCTGGCAAGTGGACCGACACAATCCGCGCGAGACGGAGAGCTTCTTTGGTACATCACCCGGGGTGACGTAAATAATGGAATGCCGTCTTGGTCAAGCCTGCCAGCCCCGCAACGCTGGCAGATTGTTACCTTTCTCAAGGCACTGAGTAATCCACATGCAGGTGAAATAAGAATTCCCGCGCCCCTATCAGCCAGCTCTACCAATTCGAACGCACCTCCACCAAAAGAGCCGTTCACCGACTACCGTTTGGAGGAGCCAGGTAAGCTTCGAAAGATTACGTTGGCGGATCTTCCGGCACCCTATGCCACTAATTCGGCAGCCAATGCTCCTCAAGTTGTACCGCGTCCGCCGAACGCCTGGCCGAAGGCCCCGGACGGCTTCAAGGTGGAGCAGTATGCAACCGGACTTAACAACCCGCGCCTGATTCGCACTGCGCCAAACGGTGACTTCTTCTTGGCTGAAAGCAGCGCCGGAAGGATAAGAGCCCTGCGCGGTATCACCAGGAACGGCAAGGCGCAGCAGAGCGAAACGTTCACAGCCGGTTTGACTCGGCCGTTTGGTATCGCTTTCTATCCTCCTGGGCCTGACCCTGAGTGGTTGTACATTGGCGACACGAATTCCGTTGTACGCTTCGCCTATCGCAACGGAGATTTGAAAGCGCGTGGTGCGGCCGAGCATGTTGTGGATCTCCCTGCCAATGGAAACCACTGGACACGAGATATCCAGTTTTCATCAGATGGCAAGAAGATGTTTGTCTCTGTGGGTTCAGCATCAAACGTTGATGATCCCGACACCACTCCCGCGGAGAAGAATCGGGCTGACATCCTCGAGTTCAATCCGGACGGTTCGGGTATGCGCGTTTATGCCTACGGGATCCGCAACGCTGTGGGTCTTGCCATTGCCCCTGGAACTGGTGAGCTATGGTGCTCGGTAAACGAACGAGATGGACTGGGAGACAATCTTGTGCCGGATTACATCACGCATGTCAATGCAGGCGGTTTTTATGGTTGGCCTTGGTGGTACATGGGCGGTCACCAGGATCCCCGACACAAGGGGAAGCATCCCGAGCTGAAGGACAACATCGTAACACCGGATGTGCTCTTACAGCCGCATAATGCATCGCTTGAGATGACGTTCTATGAGGGGCGGCAATTCCCGGCCGAATATCAGGGTGACATTTTCGCATCCGAGCACGGCTCCTGGAATAAGTCGGTGCGCAACGGTTATGAAGTTATTCGGGTGCCGCTCCACCAAACCGGGCGCGCTAGCGGTGAATACGAAGACTTCCTCACCGGATTCGTCGTAAACAACCAGGAAGTGTGGGGCCGGCCAGTGGGCATAACGGTAGCACACGATGGCACGCTCCTCGTGGCGGACGA
>JAOAPP010000825.1 GCA_025462985.1 Bryobacterales bacterium
GGCCACGGTCTGCTTGAGGAAGTGCTGGCTGTTTTCTCGGTACAACTGTGGGTTAAAGCGCAGCAGGTTCTCGTGCAAATGCGCGACACCGGCTTTCTGGCCCCGCAGCTTGAGGCTGACCTGGGGGCGTTTGAAGCTTCGTTTGAAAAAGGATTCGGCTTGCAGGAAACAATCTTCGACGCGGGTATTGAGTTGCTCGGGCATGCTGTACATATCTCCAGAGATGCCCAGTATGCCGCAAAGCTGAGTGTTTCCGAATCTGTCAGGCGCCGAATGGTCATGCATAACGCACAAAGCCACCTTGCGGTGGCCTTGCCTACGGTTTCAGCGGTTCAGTTGGTATAGATCGGCCCTACGCCCAGGCCCCAGACGATCACCGTAAACGCCATGATCGCCACCAGCACCACCAGGCCTACGGCCAGTACCGAGCTGGAAAACAGGAAGCCCTCGTCCGGATCGATGTTCATGAACGTCGGCAGCCCCACATACAACAGGTACACCGTGTAGCAGATCGCCGCTGTGCCCACGACCATACCCAGCCACATGTGCGGGTAGAGCGCCGCCAGCCCGCCGATAAACAGCGGCGTCGCGGTGTAGGTCGCAAAGGCCACGCAGCGGGCCATGCTGGGGTTGGCGTCGTAGGTACGGGCCATCCAATGAATGAACGCGCCCATCACCGCCACGCCGCCAAGCATGGCTGCGTACGACATGATGGTCATCCACAACGCACTTTCCTGGGTCAGCATCACCGGCGCGCGATTGCCGATGACCCAGCCCACCTGGGTGGTGCCGATAAACGCTGATATTGCGGGAATTGCCGCGAGAATCAGGGTGTGAGTGAGGTACATGTGGCCGATGCTTTCTTCTTTATCGCCACGGATTTCCCGCCATTCCTGGTCGGGATGGGTAAACAGCCCCACGACGTGATGGATCATGCCAGTCACTCCTGTCGTTGTTACCATCGCCCCCCATCGGAGCGCCCACGGGCCAATTGGCCTGAAAGGTCTGGATATAGATGTGCGACCTCACGTCGCAGTATAGGAAGGGATGACCGGAATAACTGTAGGGCCTTTAGAGCAAATCGCACTGTAAACAGTGGGCCTAATCGCAGATTGGAATGCGGGGCCACGATGAATGTGTGGACTCGACATCGGTAAGAGACCCGGCTTTTCTTCACACACCTCCAGCGGATCCAATCGCCATGGGCACTCTTACGGTCAACCAGAACAAACTGCAAAAACGCCTGCGTCGCCTGGCGGGTGAAGCAGTCGCCGATTTCAACATGATCGAGGATGGCGACAAGGTCATGGTCTGCCTCTCCGGCGGCAAAGACAGTTACACCCTGCTCGATGTGCTGCTGCACCTGCAAAAGGTCGCGCCGATCAAGTTCGACATCGTTGCCGTCAACATGGACCAGAAACAACCGGGGTTTCCCGAGCACGTGCTGCCGGCTTACCTGAAAGCGCTGGGCGTCGAGTACCACATCGTCGAGAAAGACACCTATTCGGTGGTCAAGGAGTTGATCCCGGAAGGCAAGACCACCTGCTCGCTGTGCTCGCGCCTGCGCCGTGGCACGCTCTACACCTTTGCCGATGAAATCGGTGCGACCAAGATGGCATTGGGTCACCATCGCGACGACATCGTCGAAACCTTCTTCCTCAACATGTTCTTCAACGGCTCCCTCAAGGCCATGCCGCCCAAGCTGCGCTCCGATGACGGACGCAACATGGTAATCCGTCCGCTGGCGTAATGCAACGAGAAAGACATCCAGGCCTACTCCGACTTCAAGCAATTCCCGATCATCCCGTGCAACCTGTGCGGCTCCCAGGAAAACCTGCAGCGCCAGGTGGTCAAGGAGATGCTGGTGGACTGGGAGCGCAAGACGCCGGGGCGCACCGAAAGCATCTTCCGCAGTTTGCAGAACGTGCAGCCGTCGCAGTTGGCCGACCGCAACCTGTTTGACTTCACCAGCCTGAAAATCGACGAGACGGCCGCTTCGCGCTTCGTCAACGTAGTGAACCTCTGAAGCAGTTCAACGCTCTGAAAGACGGCGCTCAAGGGCGCCGTTTTCATTTCAATCCCCAGGAGAGGGCATGCGCGATTACAAGTGGCTGCACGAATATTGTCTGAACCGCTTTGGTTCAGCGGCTCAACTGGAAGCCCACCTGCCGGTACCCAAGACCCCGGCCCAATTGCGCAAGATCAGCGATGATCGCTACCTGTCGACCTTGGCGCTCCGGGTGTTTCGCGCCGGGTTGAAGCACAGTGTAGTGGACGCCAAGTGGCCGGCGTTTGAGCAGGTGTTCTTCGGCTTCGATCCGGAAAAAGTCGTGCTGATGGGCGCCGAGCACTTGGAACGCCTGATGCAGGACACGCGTATCATCCGTCACCTGGGCAAGCTGAAGAGCGTGCCGCGCAATGCGCAGATGATTCTGGATATTGAGCAAGAGAAGGGCAGCTTCGGCGCGTTTATCGCCGACTGGCCGGTGACGGATATCGTCGGGCTCTGGAAGTACCTGAGCAAGCACGGCCATCAGTTGGGCGGCCTGTCGGCGCCGCGATTCTTGCGGATGGTGGGCAAGGATACGTTTGTGCCGAGTGATGACGTAGTGGCTGCATTGAATGCGCAGAAGATCGTCGACAAGGCGCCGACCAGCCTGCGGGATCTGGCAACGGTTCAGGGCACGTTCAACCAGTGGCATGCCGAGAGTGGGCGGCCGATGTGTCAGTTGTCGATGATGTTGGCTTACACCGTCAACCACTGACCCCAGTCGGCGCAAGTTCTTGTGTGGTGAGCTCGCTCGCCACACAAGCCGGATGCACTGCAAATCGTTGATCAGGCCTCAGCCAGCCGCCGATTCAACTGATGCCGCCACCGCACATAGAGCAGTGCGGTACAAAACACCGCCAGACTCGCCAGCATCTCAAGCACCCCGAACCACTGGCGGTTCGGGTCATACGCCGCCAGCGC
>JAOAPP010000130.1 GCA_025462985.1 Bryobacterales bacterium
CCATATCGGGCGCGGCGTTTGTGAACACGCCCCAGTAAAGGAACAGCACTCCGAACAGAAACATCCAGTACCCGAACGCGTTAAGCCGCGGAAACGCGACATTCCTGGTCCCGCACATCAGCGGGACCAGGTAAATCGCCATGCCCTCCATCATCGGAACGGCAAACAAAAACATCATCGTCGTCCCGTGTGTCGTGAACATCTGGTTGTACTTATCGGGACTCAGAAAATCGTTGTTCGCACGCATGAGTTGCGTGCGCATCAGCAAAGCTTCAATGCCGCCGGCAAGCAGCATGATGAAAGCAGTCATGATGTAGCGCTTGCCAATGGCCTGATGCGTCGTGTAAGAGAGCCACCCGAAAATACCAGGCGGATGACGCCAGGCGCGCTCGAGCTCTACAATGTCCTGTGTTTGATTCGGAATCTCCGGAAATACGTCCTGGCTTACGATCATTTGAGGCTCTCGAGATACTCAATGAGCGGTTGCAGTTCAGTCGAATCCACCACAATGGACGCCATGTGATTGCCGGGCTTCATGCTTTGCGGATCGACAATCCAGCCAGCAAGGTTCCCCTTCGTATTCGGCACCGTGTTTGCCGCAATCCCGCGCCGGCTCCCGAAGTGCGTCAGATCGGGAGCGTTCTGCCCTCCTGCCGTCGTGCCCCGGATCTGGTGACAAAAGATGCAGGCATGATTCATGAAGACCTGCTGACCGTGCTGCAGCTCAGGATCGGACGGTGCGACCGCCGGTTGCAACTGAGCGTCCATCCACGTCTTGAATTTGTCTTGCGGCTCGGCGACCACCCACAGCGACATGTGCGCATGCTGAAGTCCGCAGAACTCAGCGCACTGGCCGCGGTACAGTCCGGGATGGTCGGCCTCAATCCATTCGTCGGTGGTGCGCGAAGGAATTAGGTCGCGCTTGCCATGCAGGTTCGGCACCCAGAAGCTGTGAATGACATCGTTAGAAAGACCGCGGATCTGCACCGGGCGTCCAACCGGTATATGAATCTCATTCGCCGTCACAACCGTCAGACTGGGGTCGTCATTGAGATAACGAATCTGCCACCACCACTGGTTGCCTGTCACCTCGATCGTCAGCGGGTTCTTCTTGTAGCTGAGCTCCGAAATGGCCTTTCCGGTGCCAACGCTCGCGACAATCAGAACAAACAAAATCACAATGGTCGCAATTGTCGCGCCCGTGACAATACGGCGAATTCTCGAATCTGTTGCTTCGGATGGCTTATGGGCGGCTTCGATTGTCTCCTGCTCTGCGCCGCTACGGGGTCGCATCAGCGTGAACAGCAGGACGATGATAACTGCGATGAAGATCGCTCCGAGCAGCCAGAAGAAAGACCACCACAGCGTATCGATCTTTCCGGATTGAGGACCGACCGGATCCACAGCCGACTGCTGACGTCCCGCACAGCCTGTCAGAACAGATGCCAGGATCGCAGAAACAACAGCCCGTCTCATTTGGTCTGCCCCGGCACACGGTTCACGATATTCTGCGGATTCGTCTCAATAGAATCGGGCCGCAGCGGAGTCGCGGACGTCGGTTCCTGGCCGTTCATCGAGCGAACATAGGTGACGAGCTGCCAGATCTGATACGCAGGGATCCGGCCTCCCCACGAAGGCATTCCGTTCGGTCTTCCCTTTACGATCGTGTCGAATAGGTTCGCCGGCTCCCCGCCATAGATCCAGGTCGTCTTGATAAGCGGAGGCCCTATGCCGCCGCCGCCATTCGAATGACAGCCGTTGCAGTTGTACCAGCTATAAAGGCGCTGCCCTTCCGAAATGTCGTAGCTGCTGCTGTTGTAAGGGTTCCTGACAACCGGTTGAGGGTTGATGGGACCACCGGGACGCAGAGCGCTCTCTTTGCCAGCGTCGCCGAAAATCGCAACTTCAGGCGGAGAAGGACGGATATCCCGCTTCTCCCGCTGGCATCCAGGGAGCAGGAGCAGCACCAGACCGATACAGAACGTGAACGCGCCGATTCGCATACGGTTTACTCTTCGCGACGGACTCACGCCCGCCTATGGCAAAGCAAACACATACAGCATTCCGCCCTTTGTCGTGTATTTACCCAAATCCGACATGGCATTAACAAATCCGAGGGCAGCAGTGCCGTCCACCCCGTTCAGGCCGCCCGACACGACCGCGCCGGCCCATCCACCGACGCCCGAAAGAATCGCCACGTACTGCTTGCCGTCTGGTCCCTTGTAGCTGATCGGCTGACCGATAATTCCCGAACCCACCTTGAACTGCCACAGCAAATGCCCGTTGTGCGCATCCAGTGCCTTGAACCAGCCGTCCATCGTGCCGTAGAAAACAACGTCCCCGGCCGTAACCAGTGCTCCGCTCCACACCGGGAAGTTCTCGTTCAGGCTCCATACTGTCTTCGCCTGCACCGGATCCCACGCCGAGAAGATGCCGCGATTCCCGCCCGGTCCGGCATACATCCGCACATTCATGCCCACGAACGGCGTCCCGGCAATATAGTTCACCTGCGTGCCTTGTGTCTCGTAGCAGAGATTGTTGTGCGGGATGTAAATGAGCCCGGTCTTCGGCGAGAACGCAGTGGGACTCCAGTCTTTGACGCCCGGCGGCGCGGGACAGGCATCTCGAATCGTATTGAAGCCGGTTGCCTTGGTGGGATTCAGCTTCAGTTCTCCCGTCTTCAGATCCACGCCCTCGCTCGTGTTCACGTAGCCGTAGGTTTGAGCCGAGACGATCTCTCCATTGGCCCTGTCCATCAGATACATGTATCCGTTTCGATCAGGATGAGCCAATACTTTTCGCGTGTGCCCTCCAATGTTCAGGTCGAGGAGAATGTTCTCGTTGACGCCGTCGTAATCATGAAGATCGTGCGGATTCATCTGGTACGCCCAGATCGCTTCCCCCGTTTCAGGACGCCGTGCGAGCAGACTGGATGTCCACTTGTTGTCCCCTGGTCGTTGCTCAGGATTCCATGGCCCGGGATTCGCCGTGCCGTAATAGAACAGATCGAGATCCGGATCGTACGAGATCCAGCTCCAGGCCGGTCCCCCGCCGATCTTCCACTGGTCTCCTGCCCACGTCTTAACCCCGAGATCTGCGCCTCTCTGCTTCTCGTAGAAAGGTTTGAAATTCGGTCCAATCAAGACGTCCTTGTCCGGACCCGCCGTGTAGGCGCGCCACTTAATCTTCCCGGTATCCGCGTCAAGCCCGACCAGCCAGCCGCGCACGCCCATCTCACCTCCGCTATTGCCTACCAGGACAACGCCTTTGGCGACGACCGGAGCCATCGTCATGGTCTCGCCTAGATTGATATCGCCAAGTTTGGTTTTCCAAAGCTCCTTGCCCGTGTTGGCGTCTACAGCAACCGTCTGAACATCCAGCGTGTTGTAGATAATCTTGCCCTTCCAGTACGCCGCCCCGCGATTCACAACATCGCAGCACGCAACGCCTTGAGAAGAGGCGACAGGATTAGGCTCATACATCCACTTCATTGGCGCGCCCGGTTTCGTAAGGTCCAGCGCGTACAGATAATTTGGGTAGGGAGTCACGATGTACATCGTGTTATTCACCACCAGTGGCGCGGCTTCGTGGCCTCGCGTCAATCCTGTTGAGAAGGTCCAGGCCAGCTTCAGAGTGTTGACATTTGTTCCGTTGATCTGGTCCAGCGTGCTGTAGCGGGTGCTCGCGTAGTTCTTCGCCGCCATCACCCATTGGCCGTCATCCGGCTGATTTTGTATCTGCGCGAACGCCGGACCAACAAGCAAGAGCCTCAGAATACACGTAGTGATACGAGGCAGAATA
>JAOAPP010000136.1 GCA_025462985.1 Bryobacterales bacterium
CTCGCCGGCTGGCCCAGCTTGCCCGCCAGAGGCATGCTAAGTACAACGCCACGGTCTTTCATCTCGAACCCAACATCAAGGAAGCCCCCGGCGGTATACGGGATATCCATCTGCTCCGCTGGCTCGCGCAGCTCAACCCTTTCCATAGCGCGGTGCGGGAATCGCTGGAGGAACTGGAGGAGGCGCGGCGATTCCTGTTCGCCTTGCGCTGCGGCCTCCACATCGAAACCGGACGCGATAACAATCTCCTGACCTTCGAACTGCAGGATCGGCTCGCAGCCTGGCTGCCGGCGCACTCGGAAATCCCGGAACACTGGATGCGCCGCTATTATGCCTCCGCCCGCGAGATCTTCCGCCCCTCGCTGCAAGTCCTCGACCAAGTGGAAGGCCAGGACCCGTCGCTATTGAAGAAGGTGCGCGATTACCGCTCCCGCTTTTCCACCGGCGAATTCACGGTTTCAAAAGACCGCGTCTTTCTCCGCAACCCTGCTGAAACTCTTCAGTCCACGGAGGCCATCTTCCGCCTCTTTACCTTCGTTGCCCGCCATGGCTTTCAGCTCTCCTGGGATACACAGCGCCGGCTGCGAGCCGGTGGAGCCTCGCCCATTGCTGAGGCTATGCGCGAACACGCTCCAACTCGCCTTGTCTGGCGTGAAATGCTCTCACAGCCGCACGCCGGCCTCGCACTGCGCGAAATGGCGGACACCGGTCTGCTGGCCATCTATATCCCGGAGTGGCGCGAGATCGACAGCCTCGTCGTCCGCGACTTCTACCACCGCTACACTGTCGATGAACACACGCTCGTTGCGATTGAGACCATAGACAATCTGCTCGCCAATAAGCCCGGCACGCCTCCGCGCTTTTACGAGCTGGTGGTCGAAGAAGATGATCTCACTGTGCTTCGTTTCGCGCTGCTGCTTCACGATATCGGCAAAGGCACCGAACCCGGCAATCACGTGCATGGATCTATGCACTCTGCCCGGCACATTCTCGACTGGCTTGAGGTTCCGCAAGCCAAAGAGAGCGACGTCGAATTTCTGATAGAACATCATCTCGATCTATCACTCGTTATGAACGGCCGCGATCTCGAGGACCCTGCCACCGCGCGCTTTCTCACCGGCCGAGTTGGTACCCAGGAGCGTCTGCGCCAGCTAACACTGCTCACGTACGCGGACATAAACGCCGTCAATCCCACCGCCATGACGCCTTGGCGTCTGGAGCAGCTCTGGCGCGTTTACACGCTCGGTCTGGAGCAGCTGACGCGCGACCTCGCGATGGATCGCATCCGCCGCGGCAACGCGCTGGAGCAGGAACTCGCCGGCTCGCCTGAAATCGCATCCTTTCTCGAGGGGCTCCCTACCCGTTATCTACGTACCCACTCGCGCGAAGAGATCGAGCGCCACTGCCAGCTTTCGAAAGCGATCGCCCGCGACGGAGTTGCCGTCGAGATCGTGAAGGAAGCCGGCGCGTATGTGATGGCCGTTCTCGCGGCCGATAATCCCGGATTGTTCGCGCCACTGTGCGGCGCGCTCGCCAGCTTCGGCATGAACATCGTGAAGGCCGAGGCATTCTCAAACGCCGCTGGGCAAGCCGTGGATGTGTTTCGCTTCGAAGACCCGATGCGCACGCTCGAACTCAACCCCGGCGAGGTCGAGCGCCTTCGCTGGACCATCGAGTGCGTCGTGCGCGGCTCCATTGAGGTGATGGATCTTCTGAAGCGTCGCAAGCCGGCGCGTGTTCCAAGCAGCGGAGCCAAGATCCTGCCCCACGTCCGCTTCAACAACGACGCTTCCGATAGCTCCACCCTCATCGATTTCGTGGGCGAGGACCGGCCCGGACTGCTCTACGATCTCGCCTCTGCGATGAGTGACCACGGCTGCAACATCGAAGTCGTGATGATCGATACCGAAGGCCACAAAGCCATTGACGTGTTCTACGTCACGAGAAACGACGCAAAGCTGGACGACTTCACCCAGGCAATACTCCAGGAAAATATCCTGCGAATTGCAATGCGATCCTGACAGCTACCGCTCCCCCCACTTCAGCTTTTCCCGCAACACATCAAAAAACAGAAGCTTCGGCGGGCGAATAAGGCTCACAGCGTTCTGCGAAGAACGACAAACTACCCGGTCGCCTTTAAACAACGGCTCGCCCGTCTGGCCGTCGATGGTCAAATAGGTTCCTTCCTCCCCATGCGATAACACCTGAATCACGCTGGAGTCCGGAACGATCACAGGCCGGTTAGTCAGCATATGCGGGCAAATCGGCGTAATGCAGACCGCGGCCACCGACGGGAAGATCACCGGGCCGCCAGCAGACAGCGAATACGCGGTCGAACCCGTCGGTGTCGAAATAATGAGACCGTCTAGCTTGTACGCCGCCACAAAATGGTTGTCCACGTAGGTGTCAAGGTCAATCATCCGCGCCAGCATGGACTTCGTGATGACGACGTCGTTGAGCGCGGAGTACCGCCCGATTGTTTCGTTGTCGCGCACCAGTTCGCAATCGAGAAGGCGCCGCCGCCCAATGCGCGCCTCTCCTCGCAAAGCTCGCTCCAGTTCCGGATAAAGCTCGTCCACCGTGATTGAAGTGAGGAACCCGAGATGTCCCAGATTCACCGCCAACAGAGGAATCTCCCGCCCCGCGATAACACGGGCCGCGGAAAGCAGCGTTCCGTCGCCCCCAAGTACAATCACCAAATCCGCCTGATCCGGCAGGTCTTTTCGAGAAAAGAAAGTCGTCTCACCCGCATATTGAGCCGTCTGTTCATCGCATCGGTAGCGAATGCCGCGCTCCGTCAACCATGTCAGCAGCCCGCAAACAATCTCGGGCGCCTTGGAAATTTTGGGTTTGGAAATGATGGCAACGGAAGAAATCTTTGGCATCGGCAATGGGGTCAGATGCCTGACCGCACCTATTGACTATAGCTTTGAGAAAGAGTTGATATGTTTAGGGAACTCATGCGCAAGCGAACTGCAATCTGCTCACTATTTGTTGGGAGTCTTCTTGTCGGAGCTCTGGCCTTCGGCGAGCTGAACAAGAATCGCGGCAACGGCCCGAACGATATCCCGCAGGCAACCTATTTTATTCACCGGCTGAGCTCAGATCACGCCGAGGGAATCGCCTCCATTGACATCAACAGCGACGGCAATCCCGACCTTGTGAGCGGCGCTTACTGGTACGAGAATCCCGGCAAGGGAGGCGGCGAGTGGAAACGGCATCAATACCGTAAGGTGGAACTGGTCGGGGAGTTCGTCTCCGATTGCGGCGAGTGGGCGGTCGACGTCAATCACGACGGCGCGCCAGACATCGTGACGGTAGGCTGGCAAACCGACGGTCTCTGGTGGTACGAGAACCCGAAGAAACTCGATGCGCCCTGGGCCAAGCACTTCATCACCCACACCATTGAAACCGAGGGCGGCTGGATGGCCGACATCAACGGCGACGGCAAGCCGGATCTGGCGCTGGCTCACTACGGCCGCTCGGGCGTGATCTGGGTGGACTTCTCCGGACCCGAGCCCAAGGTTCATAAAGCCGGCGGTCACGATGAGGACGGCCATGGCATCGGCATGGCCGACATAGATGGCGACGGCAAGATCGATATTCTCACCCCGCATGGGTGGTTCAAGAACATCGACGCGAACGCCGACAAACTGGAGTGGCATGGTGATTGGGATCTCGGCGAAACGGGATTTCCAATTGTCGGCTACGACGTGAACGGCGATGGCAAGACCGATATTATCTACGGACGGGGACACAGTTATGGCCTCTACTGGATGGAACAAGCCGGAAGCGGATCCAGCGTCAAATGGACGAAACACACCATCGACGAATCCTTCTCACAGGTGCATGTGTTGAAACTGGTTGATCTTGACGGCGACGGCAAGCCCGAACTGCTGGCAGGAAAGCGCTATCGCGGTCACAACGGCAATGATCCTGGCTCCTACGATCCGCTGGCTATCTACTACTACACGATTGACCAGAAAACAGGCAGCTTCACTCGATATCCCATTTCAGTCGGGGGAACGCAGGCGGCTGGAACCCAGTTCATCACCGAAGACTTCGACGGGGATGGGGATCTCGACATTGCTACGGCAGGCAAGACGGGCGTCCACCTCGCGGAAAATCTGCACGTGGACAACGTACCTAAAGAAAAGCGCGAACCGGAACTGTTGCTCGACAAAAACGGGCCAGTCTCCGGTGAAGGCCAAGAGGTCGAATGGCAGC